>JAMPIU010000073.1 GCA_023667845.1 Dehalobacter sp.
CCTGTACAAGTTCATTATAAGACAGGATGACCAGGTGAGGAAGCTGACGCTCTGTCATTCTTTTTAAACTTATCCTGACCACAGGAGCACACAACATTACGGGATTGTGTCCCTGCAGCATGATTTTTTCCACTTGGGCACCTATTTTTTTTAAGAGCTTCTGCAAAACATTCGGATCAATATTTACGTAACTGCCATAGTCCGAAGGACGAAGGTTATCTAAAATCATCTGCTCAATCCTCGGTTCAAGCGTGAGTACCGGCAATTTTTTTTGAGGATTCAGGAAGGGCTGTACAATCTGGCGGGCCAAGCCTTGCCGGACATGTTCGGTAAGCCTGTCGATATCTTTTGTCAAAGGAGCACTATCCGCGAGCGTTTCCAGGATCGTCACCAGATCTCTGACCGATACCCTTTCCCGCAGCAAATTGCTGAGCACCTTCTGAACCTGCCCCAGGCTGAGCAGGTCAGGAATAAGCTCTTCAACGACTGCCGGTGACTGTTCCTTGGCATGGTCCATTAACTTCTTCACATCCTGCCGGCTGATAATCTCATGGGCATGCGTTTTAAGAATTTCCGTCAGATGGGTCGCGAGTACTGTCGGTGCATCGACGACGGTATATCCGGAAAGTTCTGCCTGCTCTCTGACCGACGCACTAATCCATTTGGCATCAAGGCCAAAGGCCGGTTCTTTGGTCGGAACGCCCTGGATGGAATCATCCTCGATCCCCCCGCTGAAAGCCAGATAATGATCGGTCATCAGTTCCCCGGAAGCAACCTCAGCGCCTTTGAGTTTGATCGTATACTGATTCGGCTGCAGGTTCATATTATCCCTGACCCTGATCACCGGAACAATAAATCCAAGTTCCCCAGCCAGCTGCTTGCGGATCAGAATAATCCTGTCCAAAAGATCCCCTCCCTGACCGGCGTCAACCAGCGAAATCAGCGCATAGCCGATCTCCAGCTCCATATGATCCATTCCAAGCATATTCATCACATTTTCAGGCTTTTTGGTTTCATCCATATCGTTTTTAACCGCCGCCGCCGATTCTATCTTGGCTGCCTGAGCAGTGCTGCGCTGAAGATAGTAACCCATGCCGGCAGTAGCTGCGGCAAACATCAGCATAGGTACACGAGGCATACCAAAAATAGCAAGGGCTATCAATACCCCGGAAGTAATATAGAGCGCCTTTGGCGTCCTGAAGAGCTGTTTGGCCAGATCCTGGCCAAGATTACTGTCCGATGCGGCTCTTGTCACGACGAGACCTGTGGCTGTGGAAATAAGCAGCGCCGGGATCTGGGTTACCAGACCGTCTCCGATCGTCAGCAGCGTATAGGTGTATAGCGCGTCGGTTACCGCCATGCCCTTGGTTACCATCCCGATAATGAAGCCACCGATAATGTTAATCAGCAGGATAATAATTGCCGCAATGGCATCCCCTTTGACAAACTTGCTGGCCCCGTCCATCGCGCCGTAAAAATCCGCTTCCTGCTGGATATTGTGTCTTCGGGTCCTGGCTTCCTGATCCGTGATGATGCCGGCGTTCAGGTCGGCATCGATGCTCATCTGTTTCCCAGGCATTGCATCCAGGGTAAAGCGAGCCCCGACTTCAGATACGCGTTCCGCGCCTTTGGTGATGACCAGAAACTGTACCACGACCAGGATACAGAACACAATAAAGCCAACAATCGGATTTCCCTGGATGACAAACTCTCCAAACTGCTGAATGACCTGCCCCGCCTCAGCCTCAAGCAAAATCAGTTTCGTCGTGGAAAGGTTCAGGGCCAGTCGAAACAGTGTCATGGTCAGCAGCAAAGAAGGCAGTACGGAAAACTCCAATGGATCCTTTGTAAAGACAGTCAGCAGAAGAATCAGAACTGATCCTGTAATGTTTAAGGTAATAAGAAAATCAAGCCAGCCTGCGGGTACGCCAAGGACCATGACGACAATAATGCCGACGATGCCGATGGCTGCGATAATATCCGTATTTCTTGCTAATCCGCCCGCACGAGTTGTCGTGGCCATTTTGTCGTATCCTCCTTTACTTGATTCTGTGTTTTCGATAATGATCCTTGAATATATCTATTATACTATTGGCTAAAGAAAAATCGCTTTTCGGGTAGGTCTCCGTAATATATAGCCGCTTTCGGCCATTGCGTCCTCCTTGACGCAAAAGGCCGCGCTACGCACTCCATGCTCCGCTGACGCTGGCTATATATTACGGAGACTTATCTCTGAAGCTATCTTTGTTTTGGGTATTTCTTCAAGAAGTTTACTGTTTGCATGTTCTCATAGCTTGGAATGGATCTGCAAGTATAATACTCTTCAAATGACTACTAAGCTGATTAGAAAGCATAAACAATCTTCAGGATAAGACTTACATAAGCAATCATAAGATCAGTCTGCGTGCCACAGTTCCGCGGCGAGCGGAGCCTGGATGGCGCAGCGCGGCCTTTTGTGCCATGGATGGCACAACGGCCGAAAGCGGAATTGTGGCACGCAGACTTGCCCTAGCAAAACGGTTTTGTAATAAAGGTTAAGTTAATCAAGCAATCATATCATGCAGTACTCGCTCCCGCTAAGCGGAATAGGATCGTCTCTTCTTGTTGAGACGGAAGACAAACGCGAGGACTTCGGCGACCGCCTTGTATAGCTCCCCCGGCACAACCTGTCCCAGTTCAACTTGGGAATAAAGCGATCTGGCCAAAGGCTTGTTTTCCATAATCACAATCTTGTTTTCCTTGGCAACCTCCCTGATTCTTAAAGCAATCTCGTTCTGACCTTTCGCAACCACATAAGGCGCAGGATATTTGGCTGTATCATATTTTAAGGCGACTGCATAATGCGTCGGGTTTGTAATGACGACATCTGCCTGCTTCAGGTCCTCCATCATTCTGCGCATAGCCATCATGCGCTGGCGTTTCTTAATCTGGCTCTTAATGAGCGGATCTCCCTCAGTCTGTTTATATTCTTCTTTGATTTCTTCCTGGGACATTCTGAGGTTTTTCTCATAGTCCCACCATTGATAAAGGAAATCGGCAAATGCAATAACCAGAAAGGCCAGCGCTATTTTCCAGGCCATTTCAAACAACAACCCGCTTAGGAAAATGAGGGACTGACCAACTTCTGCTCCTTGCAGTGCCGAAAATACATCGATGTTCTTTCGAATGACATCGATAAGAAAATAACCAATCACCAGCACTTTGAACAAGGACTTAACCAAATTGACCAGGGCCTTTAGACCAAACATTCTTTTGACCCCTTCAACAGGACTCATTCTTGAGAATTTCGGGATCATAGGCTCGGTAATGAACACCGGCCCCGTTTGCAGAAAATTTACGGCAAAGGCGATCACCAGCGCGGCAGCAAATACCGGAGCCAGGATCAGCAGGCACTGCCAGGAAACATCGATGACAACCTTCCAGAGGGACTGAATATTCCAGTCCACGGAGAGACTTGCTGTATACGTAAAAATGTTAGCTAACCTTTGAAACACATATGGCAGCCATATTTTCAGCAAACCGATAATTGCCAGAAGCATTACTGCCGAAGTCAGTTCCTGACTTTTAAGTATCTGGCCTTTTTTACGAGCGTCCTGCTTTTTCTTGGGAGTCGCCGGGAACCTTTTCTCAGCTATACACTCCACCCCCTGAACAGTTCAAAAATCCACTGCATCGTAATATCGAAAACTCTGGATACCGTATCTCCAAAGAAAGCAATCATCAAATACAGCATGGCCAAGCCAAAAATGATCTTTACCGGGAATATCACGGAAAACATATTCAGCTGCGGTACGATCTTCGCTAAAAGGCCGACACCGACATCCGCCAGTAATATGGCGCCAAAGACCGGCATTGCAATCTGCAGCGATAAACTTAAGACCTTCCCGGTAATTTCAATAAAAAATTCTGCGCCATAGTTCACCCCGGCAGGATTGATCGGCAGAAACTCATAACTTTTGGTCACCGCAGCGATGATATAGTAATGGGAGTTTGTGGCCAGAAGCAGCATCGTTGCAATCATAGCCAGGAAACTTCCCGTCATCGGACTTTGCATACCGTTGATCGGATCGACAACATTCCCAGTCATAAACCCGAGTTGAAAATCAATCAGCTGCCCAGCTCCCTGCATGACCATGGAAAGCAAGTTGATAATGAATCCTATCGTAAGGCCCAGAAGCGTCTCCTTCACCAGTATCCCAATCAAAGGGAGCAATTCATTCGGTATGACAGGGTTTTGGGCTTGAATCAGTGGGTATACTACAACGGACAGTCCTGCGGCGAGACCAAGTCTTATCATCGCCGGAACGCCTTTTGCGCCGAACACCGGAGCAAGCATGACCATTCCTGCCCAGCGGGAAAAGATAAGCATGAATAAAGTAAGATTCCACTGTAAGTAATCAGACAGGTTCAAATTGCTTCCTCCATTGGGCTGCTTTTAATACCGGGCATATGTGGCAATCTCAGTAAAGAGCGTTGCCGTGTAAGTGGTCATGACATTTAGCATCCAGGGGCCCAAGATAAGCAGAATCACGGCAACTCCCAATAATTTTGGAATAAAGGAAAGCGTTTGCTCCTGTATTTGCGTCATGGCCTGAAAAATACTCACAATAAGACCGATAAGCAGGCTTACCGCCAGGACCGGTCCGCCAACAATGACTGCTATCGCTATTGCTTCTTTGGCCATAGCAAGAATTTGATTTTCAGACATTCCGTTCACCTCTGGCAAATTTCTTGGAAATCCATTTAACTGAAACTTGAAACCAGAGACTTCACCACCAATGACCATCCGTCAACCAGAACAAACAGTAATATCTTGAACGGCAGGGAAATCATCATCGGAGGCAGCATCATCATCCCCATCGACATCAGCGTACTCGATACAACCATATCGATAATAATAAAAGGAATAAAAATCGCAAAACCCATCTGGAAAGCCGTCTTTAATTCACTAATGACAAAAGCCGGGATTAAAACATACGTCGGGATATCCCCATACGTTTTGGGCTGCTCAATTTTTGCCATATTCACAAACAACGCCAGATCTTTTTCCCTGGTTTGTTTAAACATAAACGTTCGCAACGGCTGTTGGGCTTTGTCCAGGGCTTCCTCCTTCGTTATCTGGCTTTGCAGGTAAGGCTGAAGCGCATTGGTATTGATTTCATTGAACGTTGGCATCATGACAAAAAAAGTAAGAAATAAGGAAAGTCCGATAATGACTTGGGTAGGGGGCAGCGTTTGTGTTCCCAGCGCATTACGGACAAAAGATAAAACGACAACAATCCGGGTGAAAGAAGTCATTAATACCAGAATAGCCGGTGCAAAGGAAAGGACAGTAACAAGTAAAAGGATCTGAACCGCTGAGCCAGTCTGCCCTACATCAAGTGTTATGTTCATTTTTTCTCCTCCTTGAGATAGTACTCAAGTTCAGCAGAGAACGATTCATTCTTTTGCTTCCTTCTTAACCTCTTCCAGATGCCGGACATCCATCTGTCCATCTTTTCCTGCGGTTGTCGGGCAATTTCTTCAAGAATTTCAGCAGCAACATCAAGATCGTCAATCTCGGCCACCTTTGTGATATGATGATCCGTCCCGCCAAGCACCTGAATCTTACCGGCAATTTCGACCAAATACAGGGTCTGTTGGCCGTTTAAGATCTGCCGGTCAAGGACTCTTACCCACGGAGATTGAATATTGCGCACCGAAAAGCGGTTCAGACGTTTCATCAGCCATAAGGCTACGGCGAGAATAATCAGAAAGACGACAATCATCCCGATCAGACCGGCCCAGGAAAAAGGTCCCGTTGCGGTTGTCGCTGATGCCGCAGCTTCTGAAGCACCCGGATAAGGCTGATTTTCATATCCGTTCATGGCTATTTCAGCGCCTTGGCGATCGCTTCAAGTACTCTTTCCGCTTGGAAGGGTTTGACAATAAAATCTTTTGCTCCGGACTGGATAGCTTCAATAACCATGGCCTGCTGACCCATTGCACTACACATGATGACTTTGGCCTGCGGATCCTTGGTTCTGATCTCTTTCACAGCCTGAAGCCCATCCATTTCGGGCATTGTAATGTCCATAACTGTGATATCCGGTTTCAATTCCATGTATTTGTCGACACCAACCATCCCGTTTTCTGCCTCACCGACAACCTGATAGCCATTATTGGCCAGGATATCTTTGAGCATCATTCTCATAAATGCAGCGTCATCAACAAGCAAAACTGTTTTACCCACTACTCTTCCTCCTTGATCTAGTTTAATGTGTCGATTCTTTCATTTGGATTCACAATTTCTGTGATACGGATTCCAAAGGTCTCGTTGATTACGACAACCTCGCACTTGGCGATAAGTTTGCCGTTAACAATCATATCGACCGGCTCGCCTGCCAGGCGGTCAAGTTCAACGACGGATCCGGGACCCAAATCCAGGATTTCCTTGATCGTTTTTATTGCTTTACCGAGCTCAACATTGACCTGGAGCGGAACATCATAAATCAGTCCCAGATTACTTGGCAGACCTGCGAGC
Source organism: Dehalobacter sp. (assembly GCA_023667845.1). Lineage (NCBI taxonomy): Bacteria > Bacillati > Bacillota > Clostridia > Eubacteriales > Desulfitobacteriaceae > Dehalobacter > Dehalobacter sp. Next base: position 6,524 of record JAMPIU010000073.1, read on the forward strand.
CCCCCCGAAGAAAGCGGTGCAAACTGCGCCGGCTGCACAAAGGTCGGTTGAACCCTCTGGGAAGGGAAATCCACAGGCGGCTGCCATATTGTCTCCATCGGCGAAGGTGGCGGAGCCTGCGACTTCGGTATCTGCGGCTCAGGCTGTACAGACATGGCTGGTGCAGTGTATTGGGGCTCCGGCACTGTCTCCTGTACCGGCGAGGTATACATCTGTCCCAGAAGCCTGTCGGCCATGCCTTTGGCAACTTCAAACGGGAGCACCTGAATCAGAACGCTGTCAATGATTCCTTCTATGATCATTCTAAAAGAAACTCTGATCAATGGTTCATCGGCATTCAGATTCTTGCTTAACTCATAAACCTCATTCTCCTCCTCCGCTACGATGACGCGGGGAGGCGTGATGTCCACAACCGAATTGAACATCGTAGACATGGATGTGGCTGCCGATCCCATCATTTGATTCATGGCCTCTGAGATACCGCTTAACTGGATATCGGATAGTTCATTTGTCGGACTCTTGCCCGTCCCCCCCATCATCAGATCCACAATAATGGAACCGTCTTCGCGGGAAAGAACCAGCATATTGGATCCCTCAATCCCTTTTTTATATTTGACATCAATGAGAACATGCGGCACAGGATAATCTTCAAATATTTTCTGCGCTGTGGTCAGCTCAACTTTTGGAGCAGTTATCTCTACGCGCTTTCCGACAAGTTGAGATAAAGTTGTTGCCGCTGTCCCCATCGATATATTCGCAATTTCCCCCATGGCGTCTTTTTCCATATCGGTAAGCTGAATAGTCTGGCTGCTACCTGAAACAGGCTCGTCGGCCTCCTGGGAATTGATATCCATCGAGCCGGACAGCAAGGCATCTATCTCCTCCTGCGAAAGCATTCCGTTACCCATCCTCATTCCCCCCTTTTTTAATGACATCAGTAATCTGCACTGCCATTCTGTTTCCGAATAAACCAGGCATCCCTCTGAATTTGATGTATTCTCCGACGTAGACAGCGAGAGGATCCTTGATGCCCTGATTCAGAGGGATCACGTCCCCCCGTTCCAGGTTGATCAGATCCTGTATGGTAATCTGGGCTTTGCCGATAATGGCTTTCATCGGTACTCTGGCCCATTCAATCTTTTGCCGGATCAACTCTCTTTCCTCAGGGGATATGACCTTCCCTCCCGAAGAAAACAGCAGCAGATTATTTAATTTTTCTAAAATTGGTTTCATAACAATATAAGGAAGACAAACATTGATCATCCCAGACTGCTCTTCAATCTTCACCTCCATGGTCACAACAACCACCATTTCGTTTGAAGCAACAATCTGGGTAAACTGGGAATTTGTCTCCACATTAATTAGCTGAGGATTACCTTCAAAAATTTCAGCCCAGGCTTCCCCCATTAACTGAACAATCTTACTGAGCCGGCTGACAATAATCTTACGTTCGATTTCCGTCAAATCACGGTTTTTGGCCGGTTCCATCCCATGTCCGCCGAGCAGTCTGTCCACCAGAATGAAGGCCAGTGAAGGACTGAGCTCGAGCAGACCGTTTCCTTCCAGCGGCGGCATGCTGAAAATTCCAAGGATTGTCGGATAGGGCAGAGAACGGATAAATTCATCATAAGTTACCTGCTCGGTAGACAGCACTTTGGCATCTACGGCAGTGTGCATGTTCCCAGCCAGAAAAGTCGCCAGTGAGCGGCAAAAATTTTCATGGATATTCAGCAAGGAGTTCAACTGTCCTTTGGAAAACTTGTTGGGCCTTTTAAAATCATAAACTTTAATTTTATGAGGGCTGGACATTTTTATGGTTTCTTCATCAACTGAGCCGTCTGATAATGCATTTAGCAAAGCATCGATTTCCGCCTGGGATAATACTTCACCCATCCAATCCCTCCTCCTTTTAAACCATTTGAGATTTGTTAATCATAAATGAAATTTTTGAACAATACTTCTTTGACCTGGTCACCGCAGACATTATTCAGCTCGGTCAGCAGCTCCTCTTTGAGTTTTTCACGTCCTTCATTTGTCCGAATATCGTCAATTCCTTTCGAACCAATCACGGAAATGATACGGTCTCTCAAGAATATCTCTTTTGCAGTAATCTTCTCTTGAGATTTCTTGTTCACGCCTTCCAGCACAATATTCGTCTTTACCATTCCACCTCCGTCGAGGTTGATCATGAATTCGTCTTTCATTTCAATCAGCGGTCCGACTTCCTCCGTAACTTTTTCGACCTGTGCGGTGCCAGAACTGGAACCCGGGAAGATTTTATCTTTAGCAATCGTGCCGCCTACGCCAAGTCCTGCTCCGATAACAATAAAGATAAGGGGTACAATAATTCTTTTAATTTTCATTACTACGGGTTCCTCCTCTGAATTCTGGATGGCAGCGTCTTCGAAATTCTGCAATCCTTTCGATGAGCTCATCAATGGATTCTTTGACGACGTATTTCTTTTCAGTGGTCAGTGTAATGACCGTGTCGGGAGTAGCCTCCGCCGTCTCAATCAAGTCGGGGTTTATTGTAAATTCTTTGTTGTTCAGTCTTGTCAAATAAATCACATCAATCCTCCTGTCATTTCCAGCCTCTGAGGTTCTGGGCAATTTCATCAATCTCAGATTGTTCTTTTTTTAATTTTATCATATAAAAAAGTCTTATTTTTTTTTCTTTAAGCCTTTTGTATTTTTCTGTTTTAATTCGGCATTCCAGCAGCTTTTCCCTTTGTTTTTCGACCCGAATATTTTGTTCTTCGACTTCTTTTTCTCGCTTCAGCAAAATATTCTTTTGATCATAACAGTATCTTTGCCAGAGGTTCAGTGTCTGCGGCTCTTCAAGACAAGCTATTTTTTGTTTCTCGAAGGCCTTGTTCAAAAGCTGCGTTTGGAGATCCCTTTGTTCAGTCAAGTTGTGCAGCGTTCTGAGCTCCTGCGCCAGTAACCCCTGCTCGATGTCCATCTCCTGCTCGGCAAGCCGCAGAGAAGCCTCCAAACGGAATTTGAAAGGCATCACTTATCGCCCTCTTCAAAAACATTTTTCATGAAGCTCAGCATTTCGGCAAAACAGCATTTTTCATCCGTATTCTGACAGACGAAAGCGCATATTTTTTCATGATACTTGATAGCCTGGTCAATCCGACTGCTGCTTCCCGCCACATAGGCACCGATGTCAATCAAGTCCTTGGCTTCGTGGTAGACTGCGAGATGCTCCCGGATTTTCCCGGCGAGTTCCCTGACCTGCGGATCCGCAACATCGCTCATTAAGCGGCTGATGGATTGCAGGATGTCGATGGACGGATAATGGTTTTTCGACGCCAGTTCCCTGGTCAGAACAATATGGCCGTCCAGTATTCCCCTTACAGCATCCGCAATCGGTTCATTATGGTCATCACCGTCAACAAGGACGGTATAGATCCCTGTAATACTGCCTTTTTCGGATAGACCAACCCTTTCCAACAGTTTTGGCAGCATGGCAAATACCGACGGAGGATATCCCCTGGTTGCCGGAGGTTCTCCGACTGTTAAGCCTATCTCCCGCTGGGCCATCGCGAAACGGGTCACGGAGTCCATCATGAACAGCACATTTTTACCTTTGTCGCGGAAATATTCGGCGACCGCAGTTGCCGTGAAGGCGGCTTTCATTCTGACGAGAGCAGGTTGGTCGGATGTCGCGACAACGATCACAGACCGGGATAGACCCTCTTCTCCAAGGTCTTTCTCCATAAAATCCCGTAATTCCCGTCCGCGTTCCCCAACGAGCGCAATCACGTTCACATTGGCTTCCGAATTCCGGGCCATCATCCCCAAAAGGGTGCTTTTACCGACACCTGATCCGGCAAATATCCCCATTCTCTGGCCTCTGCCCATTGTCAGCAGCCCGTCGATGCCTCTAACCCCAACGTTAAGAGGCTCACGAATACGCGGTCTGAACAGCGCACTGGGTGGCTTATTATGAAGCGGGTACGATTGATCCGTATTCAAAGGTCTGCCATCAAGCGGCTGACCAAGTCCGTCAAGGATTCTGCCCAGCAATTCAGGCCCGACTTTGACATTCAGCGTTTCATCCTGGGGGATCACCTTATCGCCCGGGGCTACACCTTCCAACTCCCCGAGAGGCATAAGCAGTGTTTTTGTTCCTCTGAAGCCAGCGACCTCAGCAGGGATCGCTTTGGAGTTCGAAGCCATAATATGGCAGTATTTTCCGACGCTGGCCCTCGGGCCATCCGCTTCAACCAAAAGGCCGCTGATTCTAGAGACTAATCCCCGGGCCGAAATAGGCTCGTATTGTTCAATTTTCTGGGCAAGCGCCTTCCAGTCGGCCATACTTCAACTCCTCCTTGAGGTATTTCTCTATCTTTTCCAGCTGCAGTTCGATCCGGGCATCAAATATTCCCTCGGAACATTCTAAAAATGCATCTCCGGCCTTGAGCGTTTCATCGACAATGACCGGATAACCAGGTTTGTACTCAGCCGGGAGATCTTTATACCAATCCCAATCTTTACTGGACAGGTGAATTTTTATGCTCTGTTTGTCACTGGGCAGCAGGGTAAGATTCTTGATGATGCCCAAAAGAATTTCAGGATCGATGTCCAATGAGGTATGAATAATTCTGCTGCAAATCTTCAGGCAAAGGTCTGCCAGTTCCCTATCTGCTTTATTGAATTCATCCGCCAGGATCTTTTGGGCCATCTCCAGATAGTTTCTGGCCTGCTGGGTAATCACGTCGGCCTGAGACTGAGCTTCTTCAAGCCCCTTATTATAACCTTCCGTGAAAGCGACAGGTGCAATCTCGCTTTTGACTTTTTCCTGATACTCGACGGTTAAGGCTTCGCTTTCCTTCCGAGCATTTTCAATGATTTCAGCTGATGTTTTTTGGGCTTCGGCAATCAGCTCATCGGCTTCAGCCCTAGCTTTAGCCAGGATATCGGAAACCTCCGGTCCCCAGTCTTCCTCTGCAACCGAAGCCGTTTCAGTCACACACTGCTCCATGACCGTACGGTCCTCAGTAACGGACAGCACGGCCAAGGCAGACGAAGTATCGTAAACATTCGTCCTATTTCTGTATTTTTCCGGATCCGGTGACTCCAGAATACGCGGAGAAGTAATTTCAATGACTTTGCTCTTCAGAACTGAGGTTTTAGTAGATAATTTCATCTGCACCACCTCTGGAGATCACAATTGCTCCAGCTTCTTCCAGCTTACGAATTACTTTGACAATCTTCTGCTGGGCCTCTTCAACTTCACGCAGCCGAACGGGGCCCATAAACTGCATATCTTCCTTCAGCATACCGGCAGATCTGCTGGACATATTCGTGAGAATCTTCTGCGTGACATCTTCGTTGGAACCTTTCAGGGCCAAGGCAAGGTCCTTGGTTTCAACTTCACGCAGCACCAGCTGAACAGAACGATCGTCAAGCAGGATGACATCATCAAATACAAACATCTGCCGCTTAATCTGTTCGGCGAGATCCGGATCATCCATTTCCAGAACATCCATGACGGTTTTTAACGTACCAGGATCTGCCCTGTTAAGCATATCAACGACAGACTGCATCCCGCCTGAAGATGTATAATCGGTCGGGGCAAGATTGGAGATTTTGTTTTCAAGGACCTTCTCAATTTCTTTCAGCACTTCCGGGCTTGTTCTTCCCATCAGGGCAATCCTTTTTGTGACTTCAGCCTGCAGATCCTGAGGCAGACTCGCTAAAATCGTAGCCGCTTTGTCCGGCGGAAGGTGAGTCATAATTAAAGAAATTGTTTGCGGATGCTCGCCTTGGATAAAAGAAAACAGCTGTTTGGGATCCGTGCGGCGGACAATGTCAAACGGACGCATCTTCAAAGAAGAGGACAAGCGTCCAATAATATCAAACGCTCTTTGCTGTCCCAAAGCCCTTTCTAATACATCCCTGGCATATTCAATGCCGCCTTGTGCAATGTAATTGCTGGCCAGACACATTTTATGAAATTCATCAATAACCGAGTCTCTCTGTTCCTCAGACACCTTGCGCATATTGGACATTTCCAGCGTAAGTTGTTCGATCTCCGGCTCCGAAAGAAATTTAATGATCTCCGAAGATCTTTCCGGACCCAAGGTAATCAGTAGTACTGCTGCTTTTTGTAATCCCGTAAAAATCCCGCTGCTCATCCTTATTGCTCCTCAGTCAGCCAAGTTTTGACTAATCTTGCCACTTCATCCGGATTTTCCACCGTATATTTTTCGACTTCTTGACGGATCTTCTCTTTTTCGATTTCTTCCGTAGTTTTGGCTTTCTTCCGTGCAAGTTTCAAGTCGGCTTGACGTTCGGCCTCAATCTGCGACGCCAGGATCTGCTCAGCTTCCTGCAGCGTGACAAATCTCGATCCATCCGCCATATTCATCGACTCGATCGCCAATTCTTTCTTTTTCGATCTGGACCGTAAGAATGCAATCAGAAGAGCAATCGCCAGCAGCACACCTCCGCCAATCTCCGCATACAGTAGAATTTGAGCCTTGCGGGCGGCTTCTTCTATCGCCGCTTGCTCTTCAAGCGCCGTCGTCTTTTCAAAAGGCAGTCTGGCCGCCTCAATCACATCACCGCGATCCTGATTATAACCGACCGCGGAAGAAACAATATTTTTGATATTATCAAGCTGTTCATCCGTCACACTGTCCGAATCCGCCAGAACAGATACGGTCAGTCTTTTGATTTGCCCAGGACTTACGACCGTTTCTTCCTGGGTCATGCTTGGCTGGAAATTCTCCGTCAAACTGTTTTTTTCTGAAGTCGAAGTTGTGCCGTTCTGTCCGGTGACAGGATATCCGGGCACATTGGTTTCTGTCCCTGCAACACCGCCGTTAGAAGAAGTATTACTACTTTTCTCTGTGACTTCCTGACGGCTGGTAACAGCCCCGGTTTCATTTTTTTGACTGGTAATCTTTTTTTGATCAAAGTCAATGGTAGCATTCGCTCTGACAATCGTTGTACCGGCCCCAAAGACTTTATCCAGCATCGTTTGCACGGAATTCTGAATGTCGTTTTCATATGTTTGCTGAACCTGAAGCTGGGTCGCGGATAATTTTTGCGGCGAAGTGCTGCTTCCGAGAATGTCGGATAAGACGTTGCCATCGGTATCAACAATCGTCACTTTATCAATACTAAGTCCTTCGACCGAATAAGATAAAAGATTTGCGATTGCCCTAACCTGATCTTCCGACATCTCCTTTCCGTATTTTCGTTTGATCGTTACAGCAGCGGTTGTGTCTTTCTGTTGTTCGGAGAACAGCGCGTCTTCAGGCATAACAATATGAACCCTTGCATATTCCACACCGTCAAGCGTTCCAATCGTTTGTTCCAGTTCAGTCTGCAATCCCAATACATACCTCAGTTTACGGTCTTCGTCAGTTTCACCGATTCTCATCTGATTCAGATAATCAAAACTGAACTTGCTTTCACTGGGCAGGGCTTGATTGGCTAGCTGCAACCGGACTTCTGCAACATCCTTTTGAGGAACTTCGATAGTTGAACCCCCATCCGCCAGTTGATATTCAACATTCAATCCTTTGAGCGCCTCCGTGATCGCTCCGGCTTCCGTAGTTTCCAAATTGGAAAACAGAACCGTATACTGAGGACGGCTTGCCCAAAAGATAAGGCTGATCAAAGCAGTCGCAACAATAACCGGTGCGGCCACTAGAATAATCCTTTGCGGGCTGGTCAGTTTTTCCCAAAAATTACGTACAGCATTCAGTATTTCCGTTAAGGAAAAATTCAACTACCTTTCCCCCTAGAATTAGATTTGCATCTGCATGATCTGATTATAAGCATCAACAACTTTATTGCGCACAGTAACCGCCAGTCCTAAAGCCAGGCTGGCTTTTTCCATCGCAATGACCGGCGTATGGAAATCATCGACTTGACCCGTGGCCAAATCTGCCGCAGCCTGTTCAGCTTCAGACTGCGTACTCTCAAGCTTATCGAGCGCGTCACTCAGGAAAGAAGAAAAATCAGCGGAACCATTGGTATTGTTCGCTTTGGATGTTTGGGAAGTACCAGAGTTATCCAAAGGGGAAAGCGGAATAATTGTCGTGAAGGGACCAATCGCATTACTCATTTTTTACCCCTTTCCAATCCCGAGGGCTGTGGAAGCCATCGCTTTACTCGCGTTCAGGGCGGTTACATTCGCTTCATAAGACCTGTTAGCTGAGATCATATCAACCATTTCCTCTACAAGGGTCACATTCGGATAGCGCACATATCCGACAGGGATCCCATCTTCGGCTGTTTTGGCCGCGTCCGGATTATTCGGATCGTATTCCAGCCTGAATTCATTGTTATCCTGAACAACAGCAGTGACCTGAACCCCTTCGCTTCTTAACTTGATGCGGGTATCCTTAAATACATCTGCAAAATCTGTTTCAGATGGACGAGAAGAAAAGACGGCAACTTCGCGCTGATAAGGAATGGGGTTACCGGCCGCAGTTGTTTGTCCTGTATTGGCTGTATTGATATTGGCAATATTATTGGATATCAGATCAAGCCTAAGTTTTTGGGCGGTAAGACCAGAGGCACTGATATTCATACCGGTAAACAGACCCATGTTTTTACTACCTCCTTTTCACACACTCTATCATTGTATTCCCGATATCGGGAAGCATTTCGATTCTATCGGCCAACTTCGCTTCAATAATGGAGCGGGGCATGCCATAGACAATGCAGGTCTTTTCAGATTCGGCAATTGCATAAGCCCCTTTGGCCTTCAAGGCTTTCATGCCTGCCAGACCATCGTTCCCCATCCCTGTCATCACGACACCCAGCACACCGGCTCCGGCTTCTTTCGCCAGAGACAGAAACATTACATCGACAGAGGGCTTGTAAAGTGTGGCAATCGGCGATTCCGCGGTGACATTCGCGGTAAGCCCGCTGCTGTTTCTTGCCACCTGAAACTGTTTCCCGGCCTGTCCGATATAAACGGTACCTGCTTTCAGCAGCTCGCCGTGCTCAACTTCCTTCACTGTAACCTCACAGATACTGTTCAGCCTGGAAGCCAGGGAGGAGGTAAATCCAGCCGGCATATGCTGGGCAACGATTACGGGGACCGGAAAATTTTTGGGCAGTTTGCTCAGAACATTCTGCAGGGCGCTTGGTCCGCCCGTCGAAGTACCAATTGCAACAACTTCTATTTTGCGGCCAATTGGCTGTATTTGCTGTTTGACAAACGTTAGCGCAGACCCCAGGCTTTTTTTGTTCAAACGGGTAGGATCTACCCCGGCGACACTCTTTATTTTCAAAACAATCTCTTCAGCCAGGGCCGAGAGATCATCTCCTTCTTTGCCCGAGGGTTTCGCGACAACATCAATAGCGCCAAGGTCAAAAGCTTTCATCGTCATCTTAGTGCCGTCAGTTGTTACGGAACTTAACACAATGACCGGCATCGGCTGCCAGCGCATAATCTCTTCCAGGGCTTCCAAGCCGTTCATCACCGGCATCTCAACATCCATGGTCACGACATCCGGTTTTAGGGCCTGAAGCTTTAATATTCCTTCTTTCCCGTCCTGTGCAGTAGCCACTACTTGAATAGCCGGATCACTGCTCATAATTTTTTTCAGGGACATCCTGATGAAAGGTGAATCATCAACAATCAGGACCTTGATCGGCTTAAGCAATTTGTTCATTCATGCCATCTCCACCCATAAGTTGATCCAGCTTCAGGAGGATGAGCAGTCTTTCACTTATCTTGCCAACTCCGCGGATGTAATTTGAATCCATGCCAAGTGCAATCGGCGGGGGCGGTTCTATTGCTTCGCTGTCCAACCGCAGCACTTCTGTCACGCTGTCAACCATAATGCCAAACACCCTGCTGTCGATTTGCAGAACAACGATCCTGCTTAAATCGGTTTCTTCCCCGGGGGGCATACCGAAGCGGGACCTGAGATTAACAATCGGGATGACGTTCCCGCGCAGGTTGATGACACCCTCAATATAGCTGCGGGCCTTCGGCACCCTGGTAACAGGAGGTATCCGGATGATTTCCTGGACTTTCATAATATCGACTCCAAATTCCTCCGAACCTAACGAAAAAGTAACCATTTGTTCTTCAGCCATGTATTTGAGTACCACCTTTCTTAGCGCTTGATCAAAATATCCTGAAGAAGTGATCCGATGTCCAAAATCAATGTTACTTTGCCATCTCCGAGAATCGTCGCTCCTGCAATCCCTGGCAAGCCGTTCAGATAATCCCCTAGAGACTTGATGACAACCTCCTGCTGGCCCTGTAGTTCATCGACAATAATTCCTACGGTTTTATCGCCCAAGCCAACCACAACGACATAAACTTCCTCATTTATGGTTTCACTTTCGGGCAAATCAAATTTCTGTTTCAAGGAAATCAACGGCAGGGTATTCCCTCTGAGCTGAACCATCGGCAGGCTTCCGACACTCTTGATATCACGCTTGTTGACAAGCAGCGTCTCAACAACAGAAGACAACGGCACAGCATAAGTCTCTTTGCCTACTTCAACGAGCAGCGCCTGAATAATCGCCAGCGTCAGCGGCAGCCGGATTATCATCGACGTTCCAACGCCTTTGCTTGTCTTAATATCAATGATGCCGCCCAAATTCGTTATGGCTTTTTTCACAACGTCCATGCCGACCCCGCGCCCGGAAATATCCGTCACTTGATCGGCCGTGCTGAATCCCGGCAGAAAAATGAGATTGGCTATATCGCTGTCGGATAGACCCTCCCTTTCACTGACAAGGCCCTTTTCCAAGGCTTTTTTGTAAATCTTGTCAATGTTAAGTCCTGAACCGTCATCCGAAACAATGATCGCAATATGGTTTCCTTCATGGTAGGCATCGAGCGTAATTGTTCCTACTCCAGATTTCCCGACTGTGAGTCTTTCTTCCGGTGCTTCTATGCCGTGGTCAACCGAGTTGCGGATAATATGCGTCAGCGGGTCACCAATCATTTCGATGACGGTCTTGTCCAGCTCTGTTTCTTCGCCGTGAATAACAAGTTCAATCCTTTTCCCGGTCTTCCGGCAGAAATCCCGGACGAGACGCGGATAACGGCTGAATACCGTGCCAATCGGCACCATACGCAGCCTCATGACACTTTCCTGAAGATCATTCATCAGACGCCCGAGGTAGACATTTGCTTCATTAAGGCTTGCAACAAGCGGATCAGACTGGTTCTCCGTCTGCAGGTCCTGGCCGATTTTCACCAGTCTGGTTCTGGTAATTACCATTTCTCCAACAAGATTAATCAGATTATCCATTCTGGCTGTGTCCACACGAATCGTATGCACCTGATTAATATCTTTCTGGGGCTGTACATTCGTGTTCTGCTCAGTAGGCTGATTCGCTTGTTTAGAACGGCCCATTTGAATGGGTTCTTCAACGTTCTTCTCTGTCCGGACAGGATTTGCCTCTTCAGCCTGAACGGTTAACCCGATCTCCGGAGCATCTGATTCCGGCAATGTGTAATTCGTGACTTGGGCGTCGTAAATTTCGGATACTTCAAGGATGTCCGCCCGAATGTCTTCCTGCGATTCATTGGTCACAAACAAAATATTGAACTCCAGCGCTTCACAAACTTCAAGCTCATCAATCGAGGGAATGATCTTCACGACATTGCCGAGCAGCTCCAGCCTTTGAATAACCATAACCGCCCTTACTGCCTTCATCATGGTATTCGGTTCAAGCGCCACGTTAAGCCAATAAACTGACTTACTTGTAAATGCTGCTTCACTGACCGTCCCAGTTTCCTCCGGTGACAGGGCAAAGTCAATCCCGGGCTTTTCTTCCTGTTCTTCCACCTGATTTTTTCCGGCAAACGGCTTGCTTTTTTGTGCCAGAGCTCCGGTCTCGGTGATGGTCCTCATCTGAGAGGTCAGATCACCATAATCGACTGAAATATCTGAACGTTGCTCGACCTGCGCCAACATCATTTTTACTTTATCAGTTACCGCCAGCAGCACATCGATTATCTCGTTAGTGACCAGCATCTTTCCCTGTCTCATTTTATCGAGCAGGTCTTCTGCGGCGTGCGTTAATTCAACGATCGGGGTAAATCCCATGGTTCCTGAGGCGCCCTTTAAGCTATGCGCACTTCTGAAAAGATCATTAACCAGTGAAATATTTTCGCCGTCTCTTTCCAACTGCAAAAGACCAGAGCCAAGCTTTTCAACCTGCTCCTGTGAATCAAGCAAGTAGAACTCCAGAAAGTCATCGAGGTCTATTCCCATATTCTTCTCGCCTTGGCTCAATTTTCTCCCCCCCTTTGTCATCATTGTTGTTCCGACAAGTTCTTCATATAATTGTTTAAAGAAAACTAAAAATTTTATAATTAACCCAAATTACAAAGTTCGCCGTTTCTTGTTAAAATCCTCCAAATAGTCTAGATTATATGCAATTTTTCTGCAGCATTGTCGAAATTTATAGCTCATTTTATTTTAAGTTAAATCGTAAAATTTTCAAAGCCTAAAATCTAATGGTAATAACATACAAACAATTTACAAACATTGGTTTTCTCCAAAAAAAAATCCCTTGCTCAGGATTTTCTTTTGGGACCGTTTTATTGGAGAACTATTTCGATTTGTCGATAAACCTTGGCTCACGGGACACTGGGCTACCATAGGCAAATTTCATCTTTTTTACCCCTCTGATACGGGAAAGCTCTATTTTCACAGATTCTAATTCTGTCTGGATTTTAGGTATGATCTGCTGATCTATCTCCCGAATCTTATCCAGGGAGATTCCCAGCGCATCATGAATCTCGCAGAACTGACAATATTCAGTATCACTCAGATAAGGCTTCAGCAGCTCATTGCGAAATTGCAAAACGCCGATGGCCTGACAAAGTTCATTTTTCAGCTGTGATGATTTATCAATATCTGATTTGAATTCGGCAAACGTCTGAGCCCTTGTTTCCGAAAACTTCTGAAGCAGTGCGTCAAATATTTCTTCCTGTTCGGTAAGCACAAGGGCGTCCGCTGTTTCCGGATGGGAAAGGGTCCTTTTATCCTGCTTGCTTGTCTGGTAATCATCCAATACTCTGTTATATTCCGTTAAAACCGCCAAGTGCTGCTCGCACTGCGGAAGAAGACGCTGATAGATTTCCAGTAAGGCACTGATCGTTTTTTTCGGCATCATTTTGCCCCCAAGCGGCTGATCCTGGCTGCTTCGATCCAGACATCCCTGAATGCTTCAAAGAAGTTAAGCACGGGCGGCAAAAAGCTTGCGTCCTTTTTGACATTCGCCTTGATCGTTTCCATATAGTAAAACCGATAGAGCTCACGCAGGTTCTGCGCGATTTCACCGCCATTCTCCATATCCAGGGTCCTGTCCAACTCGCTGATAATATCCTGAACCCGCAGGAGATTGTTATGAATCTCTTCCAGCTTTTTTTCCTCAAAGGCTTTCTCCGTCTGATGCAAAAGCAGAATCACCTTCGAATAAAGCATTGTTATAAGCTTTTCGGGGGAGGAAGTCTCGACTGACGCCTGCTTGTACGCAGTCTGAGAATTTTGATAGGCATTTTGTTGTAACGCTGTATTCATTGCCCAGCCTCCTGACATAAATTAAACCAGTATTAAGTAACCTGTATAAATGAACCTGCATATTTTGAGTCGTGCCTTGGTTTGATGATAATCTTAGCTTTTCGAGTCGGAGCTGGAACTGGAACTGCTCATCGAACTAAGCAGGGAGGTCATATAGGTGCTCTCCGAACTCAACGCTGAGAGCTGTGCTTCCAGCTTTGAATATTGGTTTGTAATCCTCTCCGTGTAGGCATCGATTTTTCCCTGGAAGTCTTTCATTCTGCTCTTCAGGTCACTGATCTGACTGGCATAGCCATCTTCTGTCTGGTCAAGAGACCCGCCATACTTCACCATCGGATTCAGATACTCTTCCAGAATGTTAGCCAGACCCTGGGCCTGCGTCGTTTCGGTTGTTTCTGTGACTGGGGTTACCCCGCCGGCTGTTGCACCGAACAAATTGGCAACACCGTCCGCATCCTCTTTTAGCGCTTCCGCAAATGCATCCGTATCAAACTCCAGCAAAGCACTCTTGCCGAAATTATCGGATGAAGTATCAATACCGACATCCGATAGAAGACTGAACGTGCCACCCATGCTTCCCATCGAATCAGACAGGAGGGTTCTGAGCCTGCTCTGAATGCTCTGAACCGTCGGATCTCCAAATAAGACACCTTTTGTATTGGCCGCTTCATCATAGGCCAAATCTGTTTCAATTAAAGTTTGCAGGGAATTATACTGGTCGACAAAAGCCTGAACAGCTTTCTCCGCATCCGTATAATCCGCTGAAACCGTTACATTGACCGTCGTTCCGACGGCCTCTTTATTCAGGTTCAGGGTCAGTCCGTCAATCGCAGTGGTTACGGTGTTCGACGAACTGGTGATATTCGTAATCCCGTTGATAGTCAGCTGCGCATCCTGAGCCGGCTGAACAACATTCAGCGTTCCGGTAGCAGACGGTTTGATCCCTAGAAAATCAAGCACGTTTCCCGTAGTATCCGTAAAATCAGCAGCATATTCTGTTCCGGTTTTTGATGATACCAGAGCAAGCTGATAGCCGCCGCTGACTTTGACGACCGAAGCATTCACGCCTGCTCCGGCATTGTTGATAGAAGTGGCAATATCCTGAAGACTTGCCCCGTCCGCTACGGAGATATCGGCCGTTGTGCTCCCGACACTGATTTGAAACGTCCCGGCTGTGAGTCCGGTAAGCGACGTGGAGGCGCTTGCAACATTCTGGACAGTACTTGCGGCCGTCTGTGCTTTAGCAAGCTGGATCACCTCGACCGCATAAACACCCTTCAGCGTCGAAGCGTCGCTGGAAGCTGTGAGGATGGTTTCATTACTCGATACCGCAGAAGTCCCTGTCCAGGTTGAAGACTTTTTCAAATCAGCCAGGGTGTTTTCCAGCGCCGACAACCGCGTATTGATATCCTGCCAGGCATATTTTTCTTCCTGAAGACTGCTCAGGCTGTTTTGCATCGTCGTCAGCGGTTTGCTGTAGTTACTGATTAATGCTTCGGTGATCCCGCTGAAATCATATCCGGATATCCCGGAAAGTGATAAACTCGATGTCATGATGGGTATCCCCTTTCCTAGGCCTTTTTATCCACCAACAGGCCTACTGAATCCTGAACGGATTCAAGCATTTCGACAACTCTGGCAGGTGGAATTTCGCTCAGAATCTCGCCGCTTTCCTGATCAATGATTTTAACCACAATCCTGTTGGACTTTTCGTTCACTTCAAATTGCAGCTTTTTATTAAAAAGCCCCATCAACCGGTTCATTTTTTCCGCAGCCTGTTCGACTTCCTCCCGTGGAAGCTCTTCTCTGGCCGAAGCAGCATTGTCCTTCTTATCGACAACCAGGCGGGGCGCCTCATTTTTGCCCTGCTCGAGTTTCTGGCCGGAAAACGTGTCCTGCGGCATAACCGGGCTCAGGTTAGTTGGCTGGATAGCGCTAACCATCTTCAATTCCTCCTCATAACCATTTTTCTTGAATGTTTATATGATATAGAAAGCTGAGCCTATGTTAAATCAAAATGATGATTGTCTTCTTAATTTGCGATACGTTCTTTTTTGGAAGAAGAGCTGGCCGAGATGACCCGGCCAGCTCCTTATCATGCCGGCTATATCAGAAAACGAATCCTTATTGCAACAATTTAAGTACGTTCTGCGGAACCTGGTTGGCCTGAGCCAGCATCGCAACACCGGCCTGGCTGATAATCTGATTTTTTGTGAAATCCGACATTTCAGCAGCCATGTCGACGTCTTTAATGGTCGATCTGGCAGAAGACAGGTTCTCGGAAGCAACATTCAGGTTGGCAATGGTATGCTCAAGTCTGTTCTGGTTCGCACCAAGCTTGGCACGTTCGTCCGAAACTGACTTAATCGCAGTATCAATGATTGTAATTGCGGCTGCAGCTCCGGTCTGGGTAGTCAGCGTGATGGCTCCAGTGCCAACGCCCAATGAAGTCGCATTCATTTGGCCAAGCGTAACGGCCAGGGTCTGTCCATTGTTGGCGCCGATCTGGAACGTGAAGGAATTGCTGGCAGTGTTCAGCAGGTTCTGTCCGTTGAACTGGGTTCTATTGGAAATATCCGTTATTTCTGTCTGCAGCTGAGTAATTTCAAGAGCGATTTCAGAACGGTCAGCGGATGTATTGGTATCGGTGGCTGCCTGAACAGCAAGGGTTCTCATTCTCTGAAGAATGCTGTGTGTTTCAGTTAAAGCACCTTCTGCGGTTTGAATCAGGGTAATGGCACTTTCAGCATTGTCAGTGGCCTGGTTCAAGCCGTTGATCTGGCTGGTCATCTTTTCGCTGATGGCCAGGCCTGCAGCATCGTCAGCTGCTTTGTTGATACGGTAGCCGCTGGACAGTTTTTCCAAAGAACTCTGCATGGCCTTGTTGGTCGTATTAAGGCTTCTCTGAGCGCTCAAGCTCGATAAATTGGTGTTTACAATCATTGTTCTTCCCTCCATGAAATCTGATGTTTCGCATCCATGCGATTTTTAATGATATTTGCTGTTATTTGTAGCAATTTTCAGAAAGTAAATTCTTATTGTAATAATTTAAGCACGTTTTGCGGAACCTGGTTGGCCTGAGCCAGCATCGCAACACCGGCCTGACTGATAATCTGATTCTTGGTGAAATCCGACATTTCAGCAGCCATGTCGACGTCTTTAATGGTCGATCTGGCGGAAGACAGGTTCTCAGAAGCAACATTCAGGTTGGCAATGGTATGCTCAAGTCTGTTCTGGCTAGCACCGAGCTTGGCACGTTCATCGGAAACTGACTTAATCGCAGTATCAATGGTTGTAATCGCAGCTGCGGCACCGGTCTGTGAGCTCAGGTCGATAGATGTACCACCGACGCCCAGTGAAGTCGCATTCATCTGGCCAAGCGTAACGGCCAATGTCTGTCCGCAGTTGGCGCCGATCTGGAATGTGAAGGAATTGCTGGCAGTGTTCAGCAGGTTCTGTCCGTTGAACTGGGTTCTATTGGAAATATCCGTTATTTCTGTCTGCAGCTGAGTAATTTCAAGAGCGATTTCAGAACGGTCAGCGGATGTATTGGTATCGGTGGCTGCCTGAACAGCAAGGGTTCTCATTCTCTGAAGAATGCTGTGTGTTTCAGTTAAAGCACCTTCTGCGGTTTGAATCAGGGTAATGGCACTTTCAGCATTGTCAGTGGCCTGGTTCAAGCCGTTGATCTGGCTGGTCATCTTTTCGCTGATGGCCAGGCCTGCAGCATCGTCAGCTGCTTTGTTGATACGGTAGCCGCTGGACAGTTTTTCCAAAGAACTCTGCATGGCCTTGTTGGTCGTATTAAGGCTTCTCTGAGCGCTCAGGCTCGATAAATTGGTGTTTACAATCATTGTTTTTCCCTCCATGAAATTTGATATTTCGCATCCTTGCGATTTTCATTGTTTCAGGTTTCCGCCGGCAATGGAAACCTGCTCTCACTTATATTTTCGTACATTTTATTTTTTTCTTTAACTCAATATTTTGCCAACAGATTAGAATACATCTTAATTTATTTCATTCTCTCGCTTTTTCTCTACTTTCCTACATTATTTATTTTTAATAAAGTCTTTTAACCTTTCCTATAGAACGATTATCTTCCATTGGTTTATACAATCCGGTTACATACTGATCCCCAAGAAGTTATCCTCTTCAAGTAATCTGCAATCCTCATTTTCGCCAAAAAATTCCGTTTCAAGCATCGAGCAAACTGCATGATAAATCGGCAAATGATACTCTTGTATGCGATAAGTTTCAGTAGAAGGCACTTTTATACAATAATCACTAATCAAAGACAATTCCCCACCCTTTTCACCGGTAAAAGCAATTGTTGTTAATTTTTTAACTTTTGCTGCCATAAAAGCATTGCATATATTTTTAGAAGTTCCCGATGTGGAGAATCCTACCAAAATATCACCTTGTTTTCCGTAGCCGTATATTAATTGTGCAAACAAATATTCTGCGTGAACATCATTATTAAAAGCAGTAGCAATTGATGTCTGACTAACTAAAGAAATAGCTGGAAGTGCTTTTTGCAGGTTCTTCGCAATGTCTTCTCCTTTTTTTGCAAACAATTGCAAAAACACGAATTGCTCCTCCTCTGTTAGCTTTCTCGGTCTTTTAAATCCTTTCATTAATTCACCCACAGCATGTTCACAGTCGGAAGCACTTCCGCCGTTGCCACAAAAATAAACAGTTCCGTTCCGACGAAAGCAATGTGCCATATTATGAAAAACCTGAATGATATTACTTCGGATTGATTCCAATTCAGGATAATGTTTGAACAGAATTTCCAACTCATTTCTTACGGCATTTTTCACGCTTACACCTCAATATTTTAATACGATTATATAAATTAATAAGGGGCAACTTCAATAATTTGTTCGACAGCAGTAAAAAGTGACTCAGTGACAATATCTGCCCGTAATCGTTCTTTTCCCACATAAGCAGTTTTACATCCGGCCACCTTTCCTGCTTGGATGTCAGTTAAACCGTCTCCTACAATCCAAGAGGATTCCAAATCTATATGATATTGAGCAGCAGCTTTTAAGAGTAATCCGGGACTGGGCTTTCTACATTCACATTCAATCTTATACTCTGGACGTTCTCCCTTAAAACCTTTGTGCGGGTGATGGGGACAAAAAAACAAATCATCAATATAGGCGCCATGCTCTCCAAGCAAGGCATCCATCATTTCATGAATTTTATCGAGTTCCTCCAGACTGCATTCACCTCGCGCAATAACTGGCTGATTTGTTACAACAATAGCAAGATAGCCACTTTGATTAATTTTAGCTATGGCTTCGCCTGCGTTAGACGTAAGAATAAATTGTTCAGGGGAAGAAATAAATCCTATATGTTCGTTAATGGTACCATCTCTATCTAAGAAAATCGCTTTTTGCGGCAGAGTTAGATTCCGTTTTTCAACAATTCCCTGAACAAGATCTTTTTCAACTTGAGAAAATCGAGATGGGGTTCCAAGATCCCTCACATACTCTGGTGAACGATAGGTAAATATCAATTGTTTTGAAACCAATGGGCCAATTATATCCTTATCCAGATCAGCATAACCTCCATTTAATACCTCAAAGATTTCAGGTGATAAGAGGTGTACGCCTGCATTAACCAGGTTACGACCTTCCCCTCTCACACCCCATGCTACGACCATACCATTTTGATCTACTTTGCAAAGACGACTGTCATGGGGGTGAGAATTAGGATGAACCAAGAGAGTAGCCACGCCATGGAATTGTTCCCGCATTCTTTTAAAGTCTATGTCAAAAATCAGGTCACCGTTAATGAGCAAAAAAGGTTCAGTGAGTTTGTCCTTCAAGTAGTATAAGCCACCGGCAGTTCCAAGCGGCTCTTTTTCGATTATATATGAAATATTAACTCCCCATGCACTTCCATCTTGGAAATATGATTGAATTGATTCTCCTAAATAACCGATCACAAGAACAATTTCCAAGATATTATTTGCTTTAAGCCTTTCAATCTGATGCAAGAGCACAGGCTTTCCACATATTGGTGTCATGGGCTTTGGTAACTCACCAGAAACGGATTTGAGCCTAGTTCCCATTCCTCCAGCCATAATCACAGCAATCAAATTTATCACCTCGTCAAGAATACTTCGCCCGATGCTATACGACCACGCCAGTAATCCAGAAGGTCTTTCATAGTAGTTGAAAAAGGAATTTCCGGTTTCCATCCGGTATGTTCGGTAAATTTCGAGACGTCCGGGACCTGAAGATCCGCATCAATTGGACGAAGTCTGGACTCATCCATACGAACAGTAAGTTCATTTTTTAGTGTGGACATAGAAATTAGTGTATCCAGCATCTCGCTAACTGTACAGGTAAAATTACCGCCAATATTGTAATATTCACCTTTTTGGGGATTAACTGTAACAAGTAAAAAGTAAGCTCTGACAGCATCACGTACATCAGCCCAAGTTCTCAGAGAGTCAAGGTTACCAGTTCGAATAACAGGTGGTATCAATTTCGCCTCTGCCATAGCTATTTGTTTGGCAAAGGTCGATTCTACAAATACATCACCACGACGAGGTCCAGTATGTGTAAACATACGTGTTGTCATTACAGTGAGTCCGTAACTTTCAGCATAGTATCGTCCGAGAAGATCAGTCCCAACCTTGGAAATTGCATAAGGTGATGCCGGATGAAAAGTACACTCCTCATCAATGGGCAGTTTTTCTTTCGGAACCCTGCCAAAAACCTCGGACGATGCACATATATGAATAACCGGATGCAATTGAAGTATTCGAACTGTTTCTAATAAACGGCATGTTCCCAGAATGTTTGTATTTAGGGTATCCAGTGGCGAGTCAAAGCTTGTTTTTGGGTAGCTCTGCGCTGCAAGGTGAAAAATGTAATCCGGCTGGACATCCCGTAAAATATGAATCAGTGACCCTTCATCGTTCAAATCACCATAATGCAAAAATATTCTGTTTTTTTGCTCAATAATAGGCAAAAGATGAGAAATGTTATCAAGCGGACTGCGCCATCGAATTATACCATGTATTTCCCAATTGGTATGTGCAAGCAGATAATCAGCAAGATGGGACCCTACCATTCCGGTTAACCCAGTAATAAATACTTTGGTCAAGATTAAACACCCTCTCGATAATAAATAGTTTGCGTCCCTAAATTCTCGAATGAAAATGGGATGTGAATGTATTCGGATAGACTTTTTAATAAGGCTTCCCGATTATGCGGCTGAACAAACAGCAACATAAATCCGCCCCCACCAGCACCTAATAGTTTTCCGCCGATTGCACCATTCTTACGTCCGATATCATAGATATCATCAATTTTAGAATTGGATACTTTATCAGATAAATTTCTCTTTTTCATCCACGTCTCATGGAGTAGAGCACCGAATTCAGCAATATCCGTATTACTGTTTAGTATATTTACAGCATCATTAACATAGCCCTGGATGTAAGTAAGGTCCTCCTGGTGACTGTTCATATTATTAATTTTTTCTCTTTCAATAGCATCCGCAGATCTTTGGAATCCTGTAAAAAGAAGCACAAGGTGATCATTTAATTCTTCGATCCTTTGTGGCCTCAGGGTCATAGGGTTGACTTCAAAAGTACCATCCCGACGAAACACTATTTGATTGAATCCTCCATATGCTGCAGTTATCTGATCCTGACAGCCTACGGCCTCATGAATTAAATCCTGTTCAATATGAATAGAGTCTGAGGCTAACTTCTGATCTGAGGCCAATTTACCCATCTGGCCATAGAGTGCATTAAGAAAACCAACTGTAAAGGAAGAACTTGATCCAATCCCTGAACGGGCAGGAATGTCCGTATTATAATGCATATCAATGCCGCCATCTATGTTAAGGAACTTAAGCGTCTCACGTATGGAAGGATGTTCTATTAAATTGATGTTATCAACCGTTTCTGTTTTTGAACCGTAAACAAACCGGTTTCGAAAATCCCAAAAAGGAGGCATCTCGCGCAATTGAATATATAGGTATTTATCAATCGTCGTCGAAAGCACATTACCTCCATGCTCTGTATACCACTTTGGAATATCCGTTCCTCCTCCGAAGAAGGATATACGGAAAGGTGTTCGTGTAATAATCATAATAAACTCCTACACTACAATTTATTCTGCGTTATATCAAAACACAAATTATACTTTATTCAATAACTTACATAACTGAATTATTTTTTCTTGTTCTAAGTCTGGGTAATTTCCAATGTATAAGCCAAAAAAATGAATATGATCAGTATTTTTGTACTTTTCAGGATATAATTCCGAGAAAGCGGAACGCACGTATGGCTGGCGAGTAATATTCCCACCGCCAGCAGTTCCGCGGCGAAACTCAACATTCTTTTCCCTAAGCATAGCAGTAATTTTATTAAAGGTATTTTTATTCTTTTCTTGCAAAATCAAAACAAATGCATAATTACAGCTGCCTAAAGTATCAAATTGAGTAGCGAACTTTTCCCGGTCCAAATATGACAAAAACAATTCAAAGTTTGCTCTTCGCTTTTCATTATTTGCATCAAGCCGCTTCAATTGATTTCTGCCAATTACTGCATTAAGTTCTGTGCTACGCATATTAAATGCAGGTAAGGCAAAGATGAACTCTTCATTGAGATCTGGGTATTTATCAAGTATGCTTCGTTGATATTTTTCATCCCGACATTCCCGAAGTAATCCGTGGCTACGCGACATTCGAAAGGTTCTATACAATTCATCACTATTTGTACAAATCATTCCCCCTTCAATCGTACTCATATGATGCGCATAATAAAATGAAAAATTTGATACTAATCCCCATGAACCAAGTTTTTTTGACTGAAACACTGCACCATGAGATTCACAAACATCTTCAATAAGCATAATATCTCGCTTTTGAAGCTCTTCTAGCAGATTTTCACTTAATCCGTTAAAGCCAAGGACATACGTCAAAAAAACAGCTTTTGTTTCAGGCGTTATAGCTTCAATAATCATTTCCTCGTCCATAGCTAAATTCTTCAAACAGCAATCAACAAAGATTGGTTTATGTCCAAAGTGAATAACACTTGCAATATCACTGGTCCATGTAAGAGTAGGAACAATCACTTCACAGGAACCGTAAAGGAAATAAAGAGCAGCCATTGTCATAAAGTTAGCTGAGGCACCGGAATTAACAAACACACTATGTTTTACCCCAAGCCATTTACTCCATTCATGTTCGAAGCTTTCCACCTGTTTTCCCTGTGTAAAACTATCGCTTGTCTGTAAAAAATTTATTAGACAATCGATATCTTCCTTAAGAATGTTATTTTTCATTAATGGGATATTTAACATTTTTATCCTTCCCGCTCTCTTATTTAGCTTTATATTTTAAAAACCAGCTGAATGTTTCCTCTAGCCCTCTTTTGAGTGACATTTCTGCTTTCCAGCCCAGCCCCTTAGCCTTTGAGCTGTCAAGTATCCTCCTAGGCATGCCGTCAGGTTTTGAAGTGTCAAAAATGAGTTTCCCTTTAAAACCTGTTAAATCTTTAATTATTAGAGCTAATTCATGAATAGATATATCTTCACCCGTCCCGATATTTATGACAGGTAATTCACTGTGTCTCATCATGAAAACTAGTGCTTTTGCAACATCGTCAATATAGATGAATTCTCTTCGTACATTACCGCTTCCCCATATTGTAATAGCTTCAGTATTCGTTTTTACTGCCTCATAAAACCTTTGAAACAATGCAGAAATGACATGCCCATTCTCAGGGTCAAAATGATCTCTCGGGCCATAGGTATTTGCTGGGATACAACTAATAAAACATTCTCCATACTGCTGTTGGAAATAAACACATTGGCGTACTCCCAGAAGTTTCGCGAGTGCGAACCCTTCATTTGTAGGTTCTGGTATACCTGTAAGTAATGCTTTCTCCGTAATCGGTTGTGGGCATTCACGAGGGTAAATACAAGAAGACCCTAAATATAGAAATTTCTTTACTTTATATTTGTGTGCTGACGAAATCGTATTCATAGTTATATAGGCATTTTCCATTGCAAAATCCGCCATATAGCGTTGATTAGCCTGAATACCGCCCACGTGTCCGGCACACATAAAAACATAGTCGGGACGCATCAGTTTAAAAAAATCATCCGTTGCCTGCTGACTGAGCAAATCTAAATCCTGATGGTTAATTAAAATTAGATTCTCATATCCCAATACCTTTAGGTGTTGCGTAACCGCATGCCCTATCAATCCCGTATGCCCAGCGATATAAATTCTTGATTCTTTTTTCACCTTAAGCCTCCTAAAATACTCCCCGACTTTGGATTGGATTAATAACCCATTTATCTTTTTTTGTATTTAAAAGTGCTGCAAGATATCCATAAACACTTGAACAAAGAACCATGCCATCGCACATTGCCATCAACTGCATATCACAATGATTATTTTTGCTGGTGCGTTTTTCTTCGCAATAGACTAGGCGATCCTGAGGAAGTAAAAAACCATACTCTTTTGCATTCATTTTGCAATGTTCAATATCATCAGAGAAAATAAAGAATCGCAAATCCCTTTTTTTGTTAAACTTTTTCATTATTTTGCTGATAGCATCTTTAAAGTACGAAGGTTGTAGTGATCTATTAAGCAGTGCATAGCCTCCTCTACGAACGTGAATCGCAATAGCGTAAGAATCCTCAATTTTTTTAGACATCTCTAGGTCCGATTCTGATTCCAAAGGAGGCAAGGCCAATTCTTTACGAAACATATCCTCATACTGCATAAACCATCCGCCATTTGTAAAATATCCCCAGTAATATACATTTCCCTGTGATTGAAGCATTTCCGGTATGTGGTGATAGTATGGCATTCTTGCAATCATCCCGTCAAAAATATAAGTTGGGCATTCTGCAATCATAAAAAACTCCAATCCGCTGTCTTTTAAAATCTGGGGCATATGGCTACCGCCAAGGAGCGGTGGCTTTTTTCGTGCAATGCTTACAATTTCTTCCCAGACATCCGGTGTAAAATAGGATGAAAGGAGCGTTGGTTTTGTACCTGTGTACTTATGCAATTGATAGCTATGATGTTCTTGGCTTTCAACACTTTCCGCCAAATCTCCATGTTCAAGGTAAAACCACAAATCATCCAAATAAACCTTATCGCCAGTTGCTTCCTCTAGACATCTGGCAAAAATGTACTGTGTAGTTTGATTTGCAAGGGCTCCATCTAACAATACAATTTTCAAAGATAATCCCCCTAATCAATTTCTATAAACTAAAATGTCCACTAAAAAGGTCCTTTAAACTTATTCTCATATGAGTAGAAATCTTCTTCGGAAAGATCTATCGGATCCAACCCTAATATTTTTTCCGCAGCTCGAATTATTTGTTCCGCTCCGCTATAAAAAAGGTTTTCCAGCGGTCTTGTACATGGACAGGGAACAGGCGCAAAACCTATCCTGGCAATGGGCGATTTCAAGCTTGAAAAACATTGATCATAGACTCTTGATGAAATTTCTGATGAAAAACCACAATGTAACCAGTCATTATCCGCAATAATACAGCGCTTTGTTTTTTTAACAGAAGATATAATTGGCTTCTCATTGAATGGAGAAACTGACCTCACATCAATTACTTGGGTACTTACGCCATATTTTTTTAAGATGTCTGCAGCCTGGATCGCTTCCACATTCATCCATGAAGTAGCTGCAATCGTTAAATCTTCTCCTTCACGCAATATCTGAGGTGTTTCCAAGTCAAGATCTTCAGTATAGCCAGTAACATCCCCTTCAACGTCATACAGAAACCGGTGTTCTAAAAGAACAACTGGATCATCCTGACGAATAGCAAAAATCAACATATTTTTTGCATCTGACGGCGTAGAAGGCATATAAACTTTAAGCCCAGGAATATGAGCAAATATAGACTGTAAAGATTTGCTGTGCTGAGCCGATTGTCCCCAGCCACGGCCAATTATAGCCCGTATAACTATGGGAGCTGTCATTTTCCCATTAGTACTGTATCGAATTGTTGAGATCATGTTTGCTAATTGGTTCATGGCTAAAAGCAAAAAATCTACGCGAATATGAACATGGATCGGTCTGAGCCCATTCATTGCCGCTCCTAAGCCAAATCCAGTCATTGCCTCCTCAGATATAGGCGTAGCAAAACACCGATCTGTTCCAAATTCCTCCAGTAGGTGAGCTGTACTGCCAAAAATCCGTTTATGATCCGCTACATCTAATCCATATATAAATATACGATCATCCCTGCGCATCTCTTCAATTAGGGCTTGGTTAATAGCCTCACGATATGACATCTTACTCACTGCTATTCATATACCCCCTTATAGAGTTCTTCAGAGGAAGCGAACGGTGCTTCTTTTGCTTTTCTCACACTGAGATCAATTTGGCAATTCACATCTTCTTCGATCTCCTCGGCAATAGAAATATCCAATTTGCTTCTAAAAGTTAAAACAGGATCCTTCCTATTCCAGATTTCAAATTCATCACGAGAACGATAACCTGCATTAAAATCAAAATTAATACCAACATGTTCATAATAACGATAGTATTTTGAACAAAGAACTGCAGGTTTTTGTTTTTCGGATATAGCTCTCATCGCTGCACTTGCTACGTGATATATTTCTTCAGCGTCAGTTGAATCTCCAGTATCATACAGGAGACAATTGTATTGCATTATAATGTTCTGAAAGGAATCATAACCCTTCCGGGTACTAAAATCAGCATGAATCGCCAGCCCATTATCTTCATACACAAAAAGGACAGGCAAATGCATGAGGCAAGCAACATTCAAGCTTTCCCAAAATACGCCTTCTTCTACTGCCCCATCTCCCATAAAGCATGCAGTAATAATTGGCTTATTCAAGCGCTTATTTGCATATGCGGCACCAACGGCGAGGGAAATTGTCGATGCTACAATTGCGCTTGAATACAAAAGTCCTGACTGTGGATTAGACAAATGCATAGAACCAGCTTTGCCATTGGCAATATAACCCGATTTTCCATAAAGTTCTAAGAAGAATAGATCTGTCTCTTCGGCCATAGCGATATAGAGAGCGTGACTTCTAAAAGTCCCAAAGGCTTGTCCTGATGGTTTTAAAGCTTCTACTACACCACTAATAATTGCTTCTTCCCCAATAGACAAATGTACAGGCGTCTTCATATCATCTTCATTATAAAGAGCAATAATTTTTTGTTCTGCCGCTCGAATCCTATAAAGGTGTCTGTATAAATTTTTTTTTAAATTCATAAACCATTCCCCTAAGTATATTTTATAGAAAATCCTAACTTTGTTCCGAAATCCTAATATTTAATTTAAAATTGGCAATTTCCGGATCATTTGAAATAATTTCCTCATAGCCCTGAATAATTTCCCTGGCTTCTTTGAACATCCCGTTTTGAATAAACTGTTTCAGATTTGATTTCACAATCCGTGCATATTCCTGCATTTCAGCGCTGACAGCAGGCGGCGTCTGATCGTCCATCTTTTGCGTCAGCCTGTTCAGGAGTATTTCTATTCCTTTTTTCATATCAGGATACTCAAGGAGTGCTTTTTTCAAACACCTGACGTATTGGGCCTGATCGAAATTCTCAACGGAACGGGCTTTATCAAGATAGTAGAAAAATATTTCTTCCTTATTGGCCAGGAGATAAGGTTTGTCATTTTCAAATAGTTCCGGGCGGTAGATTTGCCTGATATAGACGATCCCCTCTTTGATATACCTATCCAGCACCTGATCATACTTTGCTTCATCAAGGTGTTCCGCTTCAAGAATGATCCTTCGTAATATTTTGTGGATTCTTTTTTCTTCAATCGCTGCTTCTTCATCCTGACTCAGCAGGTAGGCATAACAATCCTGAACAAAATCCAGATATTTTTCAGTCAGATATTTGAAGAACAATTCGAGCTCCTGCTCCTGAATTTTAAGGTTAACACTGCCTAAGGGGAGCTTCCTTTTTATAAGGAAATAGAACACATCTCCATAATAAAACCCGAGCTCATTAAGCGGAAGGTTCTTGATCCCATCCAGCAGCTGGCTGCTTACATTTTCCGGCTCCCAGAGCCTGATTTTGTTTAACAAGCCATACTCCGAATCTTCACTCTGGAAAAATCCGGCTGCTTCTTTCCTTTTATCGTCATTCTCACTCAGCAATAAAGACTCTAACGCCAGGCAAAAACTTTTTTCCAGGTCTTTCTTGGCAAATGCTTTTATTTTATTGTAAAAACCTTTAATCCCTTTATATTTTTCGAGGCTTAAATAAAGCGCGATTTGATGAGGAACAGCTTTTTCGACCAATTCGATGGATTCGATCTTCTCCAGTACTTCCAGCGCATCTGCTTTCTGATACATTTCCTTGTACATAACACCCAAGTCATAGTACACTTCTTCTGTTTTGGAGATCGAATTCGCCAAAATTCTTGGGTCTTTTCCGAGATACTGTTCATAGTTCTCAGCGTAATATAAAAACTTCTGGTAACTTGCAATGGCTTCCTGGTATTTCTTCAACATCCCCTGGGCTTTAGCGAGACAAAACCATAAGTCAATGGCCCATTCCCTGTATTCGAGGCCTTCCTGAGCTATTTCTACAGTCTTCTTGTACTCACCATTATCGTTGTATAAAATAGCCAGGGTACCATACACATAGAAATACTCTACTGGATCCGAGTTCTTTCTTTTGGCAGTTTCGTAAGCTCTGATTGCGGGCTCCAGGGCGTCCTTATGATTTTTAAATGTGGCAATCGTATTGGAAAGATAAAATAATAAGCCAATATTCTCAGGGTCCTTCTCGATGGCTTGCTGTAGGATGGGCTCGTAAAGCTTAAACTTCCGCTTCTTAAGTTCCGGATCATCGGCAGGATAGCCATAATGAAGCAGTACGGTATCAATGACTGCCAGGGGCGGGTTGAAGATAGGCTCTTCGTGAATAACGCCACGAAAGCCAAATTTGGCGGTCTTGCGAAATAGCCGTGTTACGACGCCGGTGCCAATTTTGCTTGGTTCATTAAAATGATAAATATTGTTAATTTTGATCGCTGCTGCGTTGATATTTTTAGATGCCTTTGTTGTTAAAAATTGAACAATCGGCTTATGATCCACCAGCTCTTCATCGGCATCTACAAACATGAACCAGTCCCCCCGGGTGTACTGCACCGTTATATTCCTCATTTTCGAATAGTCATCTTCCCAAGGATGAAAGTATATTTTATCCGTGTATTTTCTGGCGATTTCCACTGTCTGATCCATTGAGCCCGTATCCACAATGATGAGTTCCGAAGATACTGCGTTTAAAAGTGGCTTAAGGCTTTCTAAACATCTTTCCAGATTTTTTTCCTCATTTTTTACCATCATACCGATGCTTAATTTCAAAACGACCCACTTCCTTTAGCAAATGTCAGTCATCAATTCTTAAATAATTTTTTCACTAGTTCCTGCCCCCAGGATATCAAAGATTTAGCGTTTACATGATACTAAATATAATATCGGCTATACTCCTGTCTTTCTGGAGAATAAATTCTGTTAAAAAGCAAATCAATACCCGGCCAGAATTAATATTTTTTAAATCCCTGGCTTCAGATCCGCAATACGGGTTAAAGCAGGTTTATATCCTTCTGATGTAGCTCTGGTATAATATTCTTTCGCCTTGACCATGTCACCGGTTGTTTCATAGTACACGCCCAGATTATAGGCTGCCAGGAAACTTCCCGTTCCGGTCATTGTACTGTACTTATCTGTCTCTCCCAGTTGAAGACAGGTTTTATACTCCCGTTCAATCTCCGGAAACAAGTGAATATATTTGTTCACATCTGAAAAAACAAGCTCCATATAGAAAAGAGCGCATACAAAATGAAAATCCGGATAATCGGCAAACTGCGCTCTTTCTTTTTCGATCATGCCGAGTCCTTTAAGTAGTTTCCCGGTGGCAAGAATATTGTAAAGATAGTCAATCACAACAAGATCTCTATAGCCTGCGTTTAGACCCAGAAATTGATAGCATTTTTTGAAATAGCTGTTTGCCGTCTGATATTGGCCGGATAATTTGTATTGTTTGGCTGTCTGGTAAAGAAGATAAGGGTCACAAGGATGATCGTCCAATTCGAGAAGCAATAAACGTAAATTTCGGCCCGTTTTGTCCGTTTCGTAGTAGCCGTCATGATTCACTTCGATTTCCGTATTGACCCGTGGAAGGTTTGATTTAATTTGCTCATGAACTCTGCCTTCAAAATAAATTCCTTTCGGGATCAACCTGGAAACCCAAGTGCTGGAAGTTCTTATTTCATGATCCTGCCTAATCTTACTGACCACTTTGATTCTGCCGATGGCCTCAGGCTGCTCGATAAAGTGCCGAATACTCTCTTTCGTTCCCTGTGTAAGTACTTCATCAGCATCGAGGATTAGATTCCAATCCCCTGCCGCGTAACTCAGCGCAAAATTCCGGGCCTTGGCAAAGTCATCCTCCCAAACATAATCGCATACTTTAGCACCATAAGCGTGAGCAATTTTTTTCGTATCATCCGTGGAACCCGTATCCGCAACAATCATTTCATCAACAAGATGTTTAACACTGTCCAAACATCTGGCTAAGACCTTCTCTTCATTTTTAACAATCATGACCAACGATAGCTTTCTCATCTTGCTCACTTAACTCCAAAAATTTATCTTTTAACGAGTAACCAAAAATTTTTATTAAAAATCAAACTCTCCAAAAAAGAGAGTTTTTTATCGTATGCTCTTTATTCTTTATCCCTGGGCAAATTCCCCTTTAGCATTTGTTTCAACTGCTCGGATAAATCCGCTTCCGAAAGCTTGGATGCAGCGGAAGCCTTCACATTTTGATTCTGCACTTCTTCATAGACTTCGCTACGCAGAATCTTAATATCTTTGGGTGCTTCAATGCCAATCCTGACCTGATCTCCGACTACCGCAACCACCACAACTTCAATATCGTCGCCGATCATAATTCTTTCATTGATTTTCCGTGATAAAACCAGCATCAGTCCACAGCTCCTTCTTCATCGTTTTTTGTAGCGATAGAATCCTGCTGTGTTGGAAACAGCGGCTGTCTGGATGAATGAATCTCCTCGTTCAGAATCAATTGAACCCCTTTACCAGTCCTCGGATTCAAAATAAGAGGAGCACGCAGGTTAACAGTGGACTGAACCAGATCATTGGCGTGCACCGTAATGATATTCCAAACGTCCACCTGATCAGAGGTTCCAATCTCCAAAATCTCTGTTTCACGCGGGCTCAAGTCCACTTTAGGCAAATAGTCCGGGAAAAAGAGCTGTGACCGGACCAGGAAAAAAGCAATTTCCCGGTTGGCGGTAGCCTCCAGCCGAGCCAGAAAAGTATCCTCTTCGATATTCAGAGAGAATTCTTTTAACTCTTCAAATCCCGGTATTCCCTCAGGGAAAAAGATGGCTGATTCCATTCCCATGTCTCCCATTATTTATTCTTCCTCCTTGGTATGTTTCATACTCATCTCATTTTCTTTTTCATTCTCATTGTTTGATATCAATGGCTTGTCCTATTGCTTTGATTTCGAGGTAGGCCTGCTGCTCAATATAAGAACGAACAGACGGATACGTAAAACCGTCTATCGATACCTTGCCCAAATCGGCGGAATATTGAACATCGCCCTGCTGAAGGCTGGAATGCACTTCAGCCGATGTATACTGAATTTCAATGGGTGCAAGCGCAGCAATCGTGACCTCGCTCTCGGGCGGGGCCATCGTTTCAAACACGACCTGTCCAATTGGCACATCATTTTCAATCTCGCCGATTCGGCGCCCCGTTTGAACGATCGTTTCCAGATCCTGCTGAAATTCGGCATCGGCATTTGCTTTAAGGTTTTGTATGATAAACCAAATATTTCCAAATCCCATCGATTCGCGCATCAGACTGGAGTCAATTTCGAGGTTCGGTTGTGATGTTTGAACCTGAACATTCGGATGAATCTGGTCGATCTGTAAATTGGGCTGCTTTTTATTCAGTTCATAGCTGGCATCCTTGATATTCAAGCCGATCCTGGCAAACTGCTGGTTAATTTGCAGGGTAATCATACCGGCACCTCCCGGCAATCATTTTTTTGAAGAGAGCACGCTTTATCGGAGAAAATCAACCAAAGAAGGCTGGATAATTTGGGCACCGACCGACAACGCCGCCCGGTACGTATTCATGGTGGAGTTATAATCCACGATCGCTGCTGCCAGGTCCGTATCCCGAAGATTGGACAGGTTCGTCTGTGCATTGATGATACTGGTCTCAAGGTTGTTATTGATTGTTTCTACCCTGCTGATCTTCGCTCCGAGTTCTGCCCGGCCATCGATAAACGAGCTTAATAGCGAATCAAGATCAGAGATGGAATTACCGACTGCGGCGTAATCACCATTATTCAGTGCCGTTGAAAAATTATTCAGCGCTGTAAAAAAATCGCTGACCCCGGTCGCAGAATTGACGCCAAAAAGCTGCTGGCCATTGATCGAAATATCAAAACTGACATTGGCGCCCAGTTCGACGGACAGTGATTCGGTATTGCCTGTCCAAAGGCCCGTTCCCGGCCAGGGGGCTGTGTCCGTATTTGTTCCGCTGAAAATATAGCGCGAACCGACTTGGCTGTTGGCCATGACGCCGAGTTGTTCAATAATCTGATCAGCTTCCTTCTTAATTTCACCCAGATCTTCCGGGGAATTGGTCTGGTTGGACCCCTGGACCGCAAGCCCTCTTAACCGCTGCAGCATCGAAGTCATGTTGGCAGTTACCGATTCAACACTGGACATATAGTCAAGTGCCTGGCTGGCATTGTCCTTCCATTGCTCCATCGATGTAATATTCGTCTTCAGCCCTAGAATAGCCGTAATTTTGGACGGATCATCCGAGGGTTTCGATATTGCTTCGCCTGTGGAAATGTTGTTCTGGAGATCAATCATTTTATTGCTGGATTTTTGCAGATTTGACAAAAGGTTGCTGCTGAGAATATTATTCGTTATGCGCATCGCTTATTCCTCCTATTTCGTGACACCCATGCCCAGAAGTGATTCCAGCATGGTATCCAGCACTGTCACAACTCTGGCTGCCGAACTGTACCCTTTCTGGAACCTGATCATATCGATCATCTCTTCATCCAAAGAAACCCCTGACAGCGCTTCCCTGGAATTACTGAGCTGCGTGGCAAGTACACTCTGGCCTTCAGCCATTCTGGTGCTTTGTTCCACATCAGAACCAAGCTCTGCCGTTAACCCTTCGTAGTAGTCCAAGATTGAACTGGCTCCCAGCACAGTGATGCTGGCCGGCACGGAAGCATAAGTTGTCAGGCTGTCCCAGCCAGATGACAGTGCAGAGATAGCCAGGGCAATGCTGCTGTCACCGGACGAGACTCCCGTAGCATCCGCAATCCCGGTCGCAATGAGATTGACGTCATCCTGAATGTCTTGATTCACAATAATATTCGCGGCCGTTATCGGGCTGGTTAAATCCGAGCTGGTAAAGAAGTCCAGTCCCGTATCTGTCGTGAGTCCCTGACCTGACTGGTGAAGCGCATTGACTGAATCGGCGATAACTATAACCAGTGTATTCAAATTGCCCCTAAATTCGCTCAGATACGTATCCCGCATTTCGATATCGGCTTGAAGAGAACCCATGCCGTTCCCGAGATCAACCTCAGCGGCAGTTTTTGTCCCGTCTGCGGAAGCTTCCCACCACACCTCGCTAAAACCTGTGGCTGCATCTGTCGGAACCGGGTTTTCCTGCAGGTGATATGCTGAGCCGTTTGTGACGAGCACACTATCGGCAGCAGTAGAATTCCCAATTCTCACCGTATAATTTCCTACGGATCTGTCCGTAAAATTGGGATCCAAGGACTCCTCAACGGTAACCGGCACAATTTTGGATAGTTCATCAACAATTTGGTCTCTCTGGTCCTTTAAATCATTTGGGTTGTCCCCTCTGATCTCAGCATTCCGGATTTGATTATTCAGCAGCTGTATCTGATCGGAAAATGTATTAATCTTCGTGATCGTTGTATCAACGCTGTTATTAAGGTCATTCTGCAAAGAAGTGATCTGCTGATCAATATTATGAAAAGTTTCCGTGAGCGATACTGCTTTTTCCCTGACAACGATACGAGAGGCACTTTCCTCCGGAGAATTAGCCAGATCACTCCAGGCATTCCAAAATTCCGACATATCGGAGCTAAGGCTGTAATTCGAAGTTTCATTAAAAAACTGCTCAGTCAGACTTAAGGTTGCTTCCTTTCCAGACCAATATTCGTATTGTGATGTTTCCCTGCGGTACTGCTGGTCGAGATAAGCATCTCTCACCCTTGTGATATCCCTTAAAAAAGAACCCGTACCAATGCTCAAATCCTTGCTGTTAGCAGTAATCGTCAGCGGTGTTGTTGCCTGCATATTGGCGATCTGTCTCGAATAGCCCGTGGTACTGGCATTGGAAATATTTTGACCGGTTGTATCGATGGCCGCCTGAGATGTAATTAAGGCTCTATAGGCCGTTTCCAGCCCCATAAATGTTGAGTACATACCCGTGTTACTCCTTTTTATCAAGTCCTTGAGCTTATTGCAGAAAACCCTGTCGTGTTTGAATCTTACGAATTAAAAGTCAGATGCTCTTATTAATCAAATTATTTTGACTGAATTCATTTTTTACACCTTTAGGATTTGAGTATGTTGTATGCTTTTGGCCCGTTAGAAGTCTCAGTGTAAAATCGGCAATACTCAAAGCACTTTTAAGCAATTTGGCATTGATCTCATGTAAATTTTTAAGTTGGCTGATGACTTTTTCGAATTCCTGGCCAATCGGCTCAAAGCCCGGAGAATATTGGATCAGATCCATTAAGGTAATATCCTCTGCTTTCTTGCCAACCTCTTTACCAAAAAATTCCGCCCAGTAAAGTCTTTCCTCTTCCAACTGTCCGACTTCGAGCAGAATTTTTTCTTCCTGAGCGGTGATGCTTTCTATTCTCTCAATAACATTGTCCACGAGCGCTTTCTGCTTTTCCTGTTCTAATTCGACCAACTGCCGATAGAAAGCAATTTGCTGTTG
This sequence comes from Dehalobacter sp., assembly GCA_023667845.1. NCBI lineage: Bacteria > Bacillati > Bacillota > Clostridia > Eubacteriales > Desulfitobacteriaceae > Dehalobacter > Dehalobacter sp. The sequence goes on from JAMPIU010000073.1 coordinate 41,125, forward strand.
TAGGTTATTTTCCAGACCTGCTACATATTCTGCCACTTATTTTCCCTCCATCCCGCTTGGAGAAAGAATTCCTTCTGCAATAGAAGCTGCATCAAGATTAAATTCACCATTGGCGATTTGTTCCGAGATTGCCCTGACCCTATCATCTCTGATGTCCGGCATTTCTTTCATCTTTTGCAGCAGCTTTTGAAAAACTTGCGCATTTTCAGATACGGCCAACTGATCCTTTTCTAAAACCGTATTGACCTTACCCGTCTGCGATACCCGGGTCGCAGCCTGGACACTACCGACGGGGGAAATCGAAGTACCATCTATTTTCATCACATTCACCAACCTGACTGTTTTATCTTTTTTAGTTTTATACAGTTTTCTTATCGTCCAGCAGCCCAGTAATCTGAACAACCCCCATGGATCATTAAGGCCGATTATCTCTTAATATCTCTTAATCTTTCCTAATATCACGATATTATGCCCATTTATAAAGTTTGGAATAATCTTTCTCGTGTCATTATCCGGCAGAATGCTGTATAATATTGGTTGGCTCAATAAAAAACGATCAGAAGCCCTAATGTTTTCGGTTAAGAATTACGTTATTAATAGTGTATAAACGTATGAAGGATTATCTGCAAAGCAGTCATTAATGAAGATTACACAGGAGGAACATCGGTCAATGGATATAACTACCATCTTGGGGCTTGTCCTGGGATTTTTCGGTATCTTATTCGGTTTTGTCTTAGAGGGCGGGCATCTTGGTTCTTTGTTTGCTGTATCTCCCATATTTATTGTTGTTTTCGGCACACTGGGCGCTACGGTAATCGGTATCCCTTTAGACGAGCTTAAGAAATTGTCCAAATGGGTAAAGATTGCTTTCATGAATCAATCCTTCGGTGTGGAGAAAGCCTATTTCACCCTGGTTCATTTTTCCGAGAAAGCCCGTCAGGAAGGACTTTTAAGCCTTGAGCAGGAATTGGAAACCGTCGATGACAAATTTACCAAACAGGGCATGCAGTTGGTTATTGACGGTACAGACCCGGAAATCACCAGAAGCATCCTGGAATCAAATATTGCTGTTTTGGAAAACAGGCATAAGGTTGGGATCACCTTTTTCGAGTCCGCAGGTGGTTACAGCCCGACTTTGGGGATTATCGGAACAGTTATGGGTCTGGTTCACGTTCTTGGCAATCTGACGGATCCCGACAGTCTTTCCGGTTCGATTGCCGCAGCCTTTATTGCTACCCTCTACGGTGTTTGTCTGGCTAACCTGGTCTATCTGCCGATCGCAGCCAAGCTGAAAATAAAAAACCAAATGGAAGTGCAGACCATGGAAATGATTCTTGACGGGATTATTTCGATTCAATCCGGAGAGAACCCCGCGATCCTGAAAGAAAAACTCAAAACTCACCTCGGTTATATGCCCGAGAAAGAAACTAAATTTGAAGGTGCATTTGAAGCCAGTGAAGTGAATTATTAATAAAGTACTAAAAGCATTAGAACAGAAGCGGTGATAAAATGAGAAGGCATAAAACACAAGATGGCCACCCCCCTGGTCAGGAACGGTGGCTTGTCACCTACTCGGACCTCATTACGCTATTAATGATTTTTTTTATTGTGATGTATTCGATGAGTCAGGTTGACGCCAGTAAATTCAGGGCAATGGCCCAATCCCTGAGCATAACGCTTGGTGGTGCGGCACCTTCTGCGGTTAACCTGTCGGAAACACAGGCCGGGGATTCTTTCATTGAAAGCGGGAGTACTGAAGATTCAACTTCGACAGGCCAGGATGACCAGCAAGGAATCGAGCAGGAGACCACCCCTTCAGAAGGAACCGGTCAAGGAGATACGGACTATCAGGAAAACCTTACGATCGAGGGCATCAAAGCCAAACTGGACCAGTTTGCGAAAGAAAATGGAATTGAAAATAAGCTCGTATCATCCATTGAGGAACGAGGCCTGGTCATCAGTATTCAGGACACCTTGCTGTTTAACAGCGGCTCGGCAGAAATATCAACGAATTCACGGGCCATCCTGAAAAAAATCAGCACGGTCCTGTCCGCCTCACCGAATTTTATAAAAGTAGAAGGACACACCTGCAACCTGCCAATCCATACCGCAGAATTTCGAAGCAATTGGGAACTGTCCGTACTCAGGGCGACCAATGTCGTCCATATTCTTGTCGACGACGGTGAGATCGATCCCCTTCGGCTGTCAGCAGCAGGGTACGGTGAATACCGCCCGGTCGCCGATAACAGCACAGAACAGGGAAGGATCACCAACCGCAGAGTTGACCTGGTTATCCTGCGTTCCAAGTATGATCTGCTCGAACCGGGCAGCAGCAGTAGCAATACGGCTACAGGTGCCGACAGCAACGGAAACAGCAGCAACTAGCAGGTCGATTCTAAATGAATGATTACCGCTTTAGTAAGCCAGGCTTTTGATGGCCCTATAGATAATATTGCACGTCATTTCTAGTTTCTCTTCGTTGACTGCGGATATTTTGTCTTCCGGCGTATGATTGTTCACCAGCCACTCCTTGCCCAGAATGGTTACCGCAGGGATGTCGGTGCCTGTAAAGGATATTTCATCGCTATGATGGCTGCCGCCAGAAACATGCTCAAGGACCGCCCCATTTACCCTACCTGCTTCTTTCATGGTCTCAATCAAAGTCTGAGAGCTTTCACCGGCTGACCAGAGAATATACTCTCCTACGGCACCATTGCCGACCGTATCAGCGTTAATAACCGCCTTTATTTCGGAGAGCGGGATCAGAGGATTCTGTATAAAATATTTGGAGCCCAGAAAGCCCATTTCTTCAGCGCTCCAAAAAGCCACTGCAATATTGATTTTAGGCGCAAAACCGTCCTGTGCTTCCTTCACCAGCTGACGCATGACTTGAAGAATGCAGCCTACACCAGAAGCATTGTCATTCGCACCCGGATAGACTTCCCCGTTATAAATACCAAGATGGTCAAAATGGGCAGAGAGGATAAGTGTCTGTTCCGGGTTACTCCCGGTAATACCAGCTAAGATATTGGCCGCCGGGACCCGAAGTGTATCCGTTTCATCAGGTCGAAAGAGCGCTCTGCCGTCAATCATCTTTTCTTTCATCGAAGGAATTGAAAAGAGCTGCCAGTAGTTGTCCGCGCTAAAAGACTCCAGCAGCAAGGCCTTGAATTGTCCTTCCAGGTAAACAAGCGCTTTGGTCTCTCCCGCAGTTCCCGCCCGCCGGCCTTCGAGATTGGCATGAGACAAGTACTGGATATCTTCGATGGCTTTTCTGGAAACCGCCTTGGTTGAGGGCACCCAAACAGTACCTTCGCCTGAAGCAAATTCAATACTGGAAGACGGAATTCCCAGAAGGCTTCCGAGTTTCTGCCCCCAGGCCCCAGGTAGGACCGTCCAGGGGATAACAAATGCCGCCATTCCGGCTGCAATTTTTAAAAAAGTCCGGCGTGATTTCATATTTTAGATCCTTTCACGGAGGAAGTAACATGTCACTAAAAATCAACAGTTCGACCCAAAAAAATAACTTTGGGATTGACCTTCATCAAGCTTCAGAAAAAAAGGAAAACAGCTTCAGCAATATTTTATCACATTCCCGTCAACTTCAAAGCCAGGAAATGCAACTTTTTCTGGAACGTCTTGAAAAGCAAGGGCAAAAGCTCTCTGAGAACAGATCTTTGGAAAATCTGACGGAATTTAAAACCATGGTCAAAAGTTTTCTTCAGTCAACCTTTGGAAAAAGCAGAAATATGCAGGAGGAAACCTTTTGGGATTACCGAGGCCAGCCGAAAGTCATGGCCAGGGTAACGAAGATCAACAAGGCACTAGAAGAATTGGGTGAACAAGTACTCTCTTCTCAGTCTGAACCTTTAAAAATCCTGGAAAAAATCCATGAAATTAAAGGACTTATTATCGATCTATTCACCTGATATTAAAAACGAGTTGGTCTTTACAATATTTTGGAAAGTTATTTAAAAACGTTGTACCAGCGAAAGGAGTAATAAAAAGAATGATGAACAGCACTGGCATGATTACGGATTATCCTAGATTCGTTAAATCTTTCCAAAATGTCAGCGGTCTTGACTTGAACTATTATAAAGAAAACCAGATGAAAAGGCGAATCCTGAACTTCATGAGCACCAGGGGGTATCAGGAAGATTATACGGACTTCCTGAAAGATCTCAGTCTTAAACCTGACCTCTACGATGCGTTTTTTAAACATCTGACCATCAATGTCACGCAGTTTTTCCGCGATGTCAAGCAATGGGATGTCTTTAGGGAAAAAATTATCCCCGACCTGTTAAAGACCAGATCTTCCTTGAAAATATGGAGCGCGGGCTGCTCAGCAGGCCAGGAAGCGTGTACCATGGCGATCATCATGGCAGAATATTTTCCTGGAATAAACTTCAGTATCCTAGGAACAGATATTGACATCAACGTCTTAAAGCAGGCCCAGTCGGGTATTTATGACGAGCGTGATTTCGCCAGCACCCCCCCCCATCTTCTCGATAAGTACTTCAACAAGTCTGAAAAGAAGTTCCAGATCAAAAACACGCTGACCAGGAATCTGACTTTCAAGGCGCAGAACCTGCTTACCGACAAGTTTGACCGAGGCTTTGATCTGATTGCCTGCCGCAATGTCGTGATCTATTTTACCGATGAAGCGAAGGATGTGCTGTACAAAAAATTTGCAGACTCCTTGAACCCGAAAGGGATACTTTTCACAGGCTGTACAGAGCATTTATTCGGCCAAAGCCAGCACGGCCTTAAATCCGTTTCCTCGTTCTTTTATCAAAAATTATAAAAAAGCTGCTCCCCTCTAAAATCTTACTAAACCTTAAACGAGAGCACAAACCGAATAAGATGCTGCTAATAGTTTACAAACTCTTGGCAGCATCTTTTTGAATTCATCCCAGCGGGTTTATGCTGTCAGGTTTATCCCACCAGGCTCGGTTGTCCCGATACCATTGAATCGTATCCCGAATTCCCTCGTTAAGATGATACCGGCATTGCCAACCCAGCTTCGTTTTCAGCTTCGTGCTGTCCAGCGCGTATCTCCAGTCGTGTCCGGGCCTGTCGGCTACCTGAACCAGCGCATCCGCCGGTTTACCCAGCATGTTCAGTATGGTCCGGGCCATCTCTAGGTTCGATGTTTCCTCCCCGCTCCCAATATTATATACCTCTCCTGGTTCCCCGTCCGAAAGTATCTCCGCAAGCGCCGCACAATGGTCCAGTACGTGGATCCATTCACGTTTATGGGACCCATCCCCATAGACAGTCAGCGGCATATCCTGTAAAACCTGAATGATACTATGCGGAATAAATTTTTCTTTATCCTGATTGGGTCCGTAGTTATTGCAGCACCGGGTCACGATCACCGGAAAGCCGTAAGTTCTGGCAAAAGCCCTGGCCATTAAATCAGCAGCTGCTTTGGAAGCCGAATATGGGCTGTTTGGACGAATCATGGAATGCTCCGAAAACTGTTCTGCCTCATTATCAAGACTTCCGTATACTTCATCGGTGGAAACCTGAATAAAGCGTTTTCCCGTAAAGCCGTTCTTCTCCCAATGTTCCTTGAAACAATGAAGCAGCGTTAAAGTCCCCATCAAATTGCTTCGGCCGAAAACCAGAGGATCGGTAATACTTCTGTCCACATGCGATTCGGCAGCAAAATTAATCACATCATCGGGGTCACATTCCTGAATAATGCGTTTGACCTCTTTCGCAGTACTGATATCCCCCTGCGTAAAATAATACCTTGGATGAGCTGCCAGGTCTTGAAGATTTTCCACCTTTCCTGCGTAAGTCAGTTTATCAAAATTAATGACGATAACATCCTGGTTGCGCTGCAAAATATATTTAATAAAATTGCTTCCGATAAAGCCTGCGCCACCGGTAACCATAAGAACTCTCATATTCTACACCTCAAATTATATTTTTTCGGCCAGCTCAACTGGCAAACTAGAGATCGATCTGACAGTGGTCCCCAAGAAAAAAAGTACTGACTAAAGAGCTGTTTTCGGGGCTGCCTTGAATGGAAACCTGGTTTCCGATTAAGCTTCCGCTGATTTTCTTGGAGACATTGGCAAGTTGCGTATCCTCTAGGATAATACAATTTTCGATCTCACATTCTGTAATCCGGGTTCTCCTGCCCACTGTCGTATACGGTCCGATAAAGCTGTCCGTAATGACAGCATCATCGTCCAGATGAACTGGCCCCTGAATAATACTGTTCCGAATGGTCACATTGTTTCCCATTTGAACTTTTTCGGCCAGCGCTGCATCAAACATCAAGCGATTTGCTTCAAGAATGTCGTTTAATTTTCCTGTATCCTTCCACCATCCCCGGACCAGATCGCAAGTGACCCTGGCCCCGTTTTTCAATTGATTTTGGATTGCATCGGTAATCTCAAGTTCTCCCCGGCGGGACGGTTTGATTCTGTCAATCGCTGCAAAAATGCTGTGGTCAAAGGCATAGACCCCTGTGATGATCAAGTTACTGATATACTTCTCAGGCTTTTCGTAAAGCGCTGTTACAAATCCGTCTTTCACCACCGCAACCCCGAATTGGGAAGGATTGCTGACCGTATGAAGCAATACGCTGGTGTTGGCCTTTTGCTGGTAGAAATTTTGAATGAAGCTATCCAGCTCCATATTGAAGATGTTGTCTCCAAGGATCATCACAAAATCATCGCGGCCAAGAAAGTCGGCCGCAGTCCGAACAGCATGGGCGAGCCCCAGGGATTTATGCTGATGAATATAGGTGATTGCCGTGCCCCACGCTTCTCCGCTGCCGACCGTTTTTTTTACTTGTTCCTGCGTATCCCCAACGATAATCCCAATATCATGGATACCTGCCCTGGCTATCTTTTCAATAAGATAGATCAGTACTGGTTTGTTGACCAAGGGAAGAAGCTGTTTCGCCTTGGAATAGGTCAGCGGTCTGAGCCTTGTTCCTGTTCCTCCGCTTAAAATCAGAGCTTTCAAATTATTCTCCTGCCTTTAACCGGTAAGATTTTCTATAAAGAGAGGGTTGTCTTTCTAATATAATATTGCGCAAGAACCGCAATGGTGTAACCACGGACAACTCCTCCCATATAATAAAGTGATAGTTGCCCTATCAGAACCTAAAGGGATGATCAAGTAAAAAGACGATTAAGTGGAGGGAGATATAGGAATGGTAGCGCCGCTCCTAAGCTATGTAACCTTTAACCGCCTGGGCCAGACAATCAGGAGCCTTTCAAGTGTCCTTGAAACGCCGGAAAACTTTGAATTAGCAATTGTTGATAATAATTCCACAGACGGGACCTGGAAATATATCCAAAGTCTGAAGGATAGGCGGATTAAATTCAAAACAAGGCTCCCTGTCAATCTAGGGCAGGTCTACGCCTCAAATCTGAATCTGTCTAAGAGAAGAGATGATCAATATTTTATCGCTGTCGATCAGGATGTTGTGATTGAAAGCAAAAATTGGCTGACCTACATCCTAAGGGTGTCTAAAAGTACTCCGGATATCGGCTTACTCAGTATTCATGCCGGTTTTCCGCCCCCAAATATGCCCCCTACTACCCCTGTCATCAAAAATGATTTGGTTTATCTGGAATTGACCAAAAACAGGTCTGATTATTTGCAGGATTATATTCCCGGCAGCATCCTGGCCTTGAGCCCTAATCTTATCTCTAAAATTGGCTTTTGGAGTGAAGAAAATAATTTTGGCAGCAGAGAGCTGTTTCTAAGGGCTAATCATTTTACAGCGTTTAAAACAGGAATTCTGATGAACGTGAATATTTCTATCCCGCAACAAATAACTTGCGGCAAATGCCCCGGTCAGTCCTTCTGCCGTCTGTCAAAAAACGGAGAGACCAAAACCGGAGAAACCTGTTTTACCATCTACGAAAAATTAAACCAAAATAAATTATTTCGAGAACAATACCGCTGGAAATTTGACGAAACAGTTAAGGATCTGCAGAGCGGTGCCCGTTCCCCATACTGCACTTCATTATTCAGCTGTAACTCCACTGCGGAGGAAAACTACAACCTTGACTGGGCAACCGAAAACTTTCAGTTCTATGCATCCAAAGCCAACTGAATATTTGCCAGGGGAGAAAAAAATGTTAAACAATGATGATTTTTCTGAACCGGTCTATGTTACCGAACCTTTGCTTCCAGACTTGGAGGAGACTTACAGCATGCTCGAAATAATATGGCAAAGCAGGCAGCTCAGCAATAACGGGAAGATGGTCCAAGAACTAGAAAGAAAACTGACTGCTTTCCTGGGTGCCCAATATTTATCGGTTTTTGCAAATGGCACGAATGCCTTGCAAATTGCGTGCAAGACCCTGGATCTGTCCGGGGAAGTCATCACGACACCGTTTACCTTTGCCGCTACGGCCAACGCGCTGGCCTGGAATCATCTTACGCCAGTCTTCTGCGACATTGAAGAAGCCACGTTTAATATTGACGCCGACCGTATCGAGTCCCTGATTACGGATAAAACAACTGCCATCCTGCCGGTACACGTTTTCGGCCATCCGTGCGAGGTCGAAAAGATTGACCGGATTGCGGCAAGGCACAACCTGAAAGTACTTTATGACGGCGCCCACGCTTTTGGTGTGAAAATAAAGGGTAAGCCAATTGGCGCCTATGGAGATATCACCATGTTCAGCTTTCATGCCACCAAAATCTTTCACACCGTCGAAGGCGGCGCACTTATCTTTCGGGATCAGGACCTCCAGCAGAAAGCCAAGTGTTTGAGAAATTTTGGTCTAAAAGAAGACTACAGTGTGGACGAACCCGGTATAAACGGTAAACTGAACGAATTACAAGCCGCTGTCGGCATTTTGCTCTTAAAAGAAGTGGAAGCTGAAATAGCCCAAAGGAAATATCTTACCAACCAGTACCGGCAAGTTCTGGCTGATGTCCCAGGCATAACCGTCTCCCAGGAGGCTGAAGAAATTACAGCCAATTATCCGTATTTTGTTATCCGGGTTGATCCGGCTGCGTACGGTATCTCCCGGGACGAGCTCTATAGCCGATTTTCAAGCTTCAATATTTTTTGCCGAAAATATTTTTACCCGCTCTGCAGCAATTTCAAGTGTTTTAAAGGTCTTCCTTCATCCTCCGCAGACAATCTAGCCACAGCCAACAAAGTCGCGGAAAGTGTTCTGGCTCTGCCACTTCACGGAAGAATGTCAGCGTCCGACGTTCAAAAAATAGGCGATATCATCAGAAAAATAAGAAAAGAAGAATAGAAAACAAATAGACTGAGACAAAAAATCAATAAATGAATTGAGCGTGTGATCATTGGCCATAAAAGATCTCGTCATTTTTGGAGCCGGCGGCTTTGGCCGGGAAGCTACCGAACTCGTCGAAGATATCAATACAGAAAAAAAGCAGTGGAACCTGCTGGGCTATATCGACCAAACTCCAGCCAAACAAGGAAAGGTTATCAATAACTATCCTATTCTGGGTAACCTGGACTGGCTCGAAAAAAACACAGGGCACCCTCTCTGGATTGTATGTGCGGTCGCCAGACCGACGGATAAATACCGTCTAATCGCCAGCCTGTCCAGTTTTCAGCTATATTTTGCCAACCTGATTCATCCCGCTGCCCGAATAAGCCGCTCCGTTCAATTGGGCTGCGGCAATATCATCTGCTGGAATAGTTTTCTGTCGACGGATGTCAGGATAGGCAGTCACGTAGCCTTAAATCCAGGCTGCAGGATTGGTCACGATACGGCTGTCCAGGACTACTCCTCTTTATACTGGGACATCACCCTGGCCGGAAACGTGCAGGTTCATGAAGGTTGTGAAATCGGTTCCAAAACTGTGGTGATTCCCGAAAAAGAGATTGGCAGGTGGAGCATCATCGGGGCTGGCGCTACCGTCACCCACGATATCCCGGAATACTGCACGGCCGTCGGCGTCCCTGCCCGACCGATTAAACATTTAAAAAATTTGGTTGAGACCCATTCACCTAAAGGACTGATGATATGAAGGAACTTTCTTCTATTTTGATCAAAACTGCGATACAGCTTGTTATCGAAGCCATTAGTCAGGCCCAAACCTCTGCCCCGCAAAAACGCATTAGCCCCTTCCCTGTTCAGGAAGCCGCTGACACTCCTGCTGTGGAAATTTCTCAACAGGCGGTTCCAAAAAACATTGACTGGGAAGAATTAGACGACGCCACCATCCTTCAACAGATTCTGGATCCTGGGATCCTGGAAGAAATCATTGAACCTTCTGTACAGAACACGATAGACAGTAGCTCCCCTCCTCCTTTTATCAGCTATGTTACCTTGAATCGTCTCGGGCTTACCATGCAGAACCTAAACAAGATTTTGGATTCGGACGAAGATTTTGAAATGCATATCATCGACTGCAACTCCAAAGATAATACCTGGAATTATATCAAAAGCCTTCAGGACAAAAGAATTAAATCCAAAACACGCTTTAAGGTTAACCGGGGACCGATCTATGTCCTGAACTACAACCTCAGAAAAAGAAAACCCAACCAGTATTTCTTCACGATTGACAGCGATGTCTATATCAAGACCAAAAACTGGCTGACCAGGTATATGGAAATATTTGAAGCTTTTCCGGAAGTGGGTCTCTTAGGAATCATGCGGGATAACCCTTATCCGAGATTTCTCCCTCCCGTCATTCCTCAGGTCAAGAATGATCTGTCCTATCTTCAGCTGAGAAATGCCGGCATTGATGTAATCATGGATTTTATTCCGGGATGTCTTCAGGGGTTACGGCCCGAGCTCATTGACCGGATCGGTTATTGGAATGAGGAATGCGGGTATGGCGATGCTGAATTATCACCAAGGATTGTGCATTATACACCTTTCAAAGTCGGCTTTGTCACGACCGTGGAAATTGATATGACCCAGTTCATCGGCTGTGACAAGTGTCAGGCCCAAAACCTCTGCACGCTGAACAGAAGCATAAAAACCTGCTTTATGCTGGCCAAGCAAGCCAACAGTAACGAAAGCTTTGCCAAAAAGGCTAAATGGAAATACCTCGAAGTATTTCAAGAGCTAGCCGATGGAAAAAGAACAGCCTATTGCGCCTCACTTTTGGACCCTGCATCCCGGGAAGGGAATTTGTACCATGATGCCTGGGCACTCGAGAATTTTGAATATTATTTGAGAAGATCGAACTGATCTTTACAAAATATGAACGGAGATGCTATACTTCTTTTCTAGACACAATCCGGTTGATCAGGATTTCTCAGATTTCAATTAAAATATAATATGGTTTTTAATGTGTTGGGGCAAACTTCACGAAAGTGAAGGACGCTAAAGTCATGGGTCTAAATCAGGGAATTTGAAATGCATGCAATACAAAATGAATGGAATCCAAATGCATTTCCAGGATATTCTGACAGGATTGCCAGACTACAAGGATTTTGAACTTCTCAGGGGAGAGCAGTTCCTTTTATGGATCTGCTCTTTTTATTTCAACTATTTTGTATATTCTAACCGGTTAGGCCAATAAAAATTGACCACACTAATGATGGAGGTGTACGATTCATGACCTTGATTCTGACCCTTGTTATTTTTGTAGCTACGTATGCACTGATCGTAACGGAGAAAATCCCGCGGGCTGTCGCCGCGGCCCTCGGTGCCTGTCTCCTGATTCTTTTGGGTGTGTTCCCGCAGGAAACTGCTGTCGAACACATCAACTGGAATACGCTGGGCTTACTTATCGGCATGATGATCATTGTCGATCTGACCAGACGTTCCGGTGTCTTCGGCTTTCTGGCTATTTGGGTCGCCAAGAAAGTCAAAGGCAATCCAATCAGACTGCTGATCTCTTTGGCTATACTGACTGCCGTTTTATCGGCTTTTCTGGATAACGTGACAACTGTTTTGCTGGTCGTTCCGGTTTCCATTGTGATTGCTGAAACCTTGAAATTAAACCCAATACCTTTTTTGATTACCCAGATTCTAGCCAGCAACATCGGGGGAACCGCGACCCTGATCGGTGATCCGCCGAATATCATGATTGCCGGACCGGCAGAGCTTACTTTTATGGATTTCATGGTGAACCTGGCACCTGTGACGATTGTGATCTTGGCTGTTACCCTATTGGGCTTTTATTTTCTTTATCGCCAAAAGCTAAAGACCGATAAGGAATCCATCGCCCTGCTGCTGTCGCAAAATGAATACAACTATATTAAAGACTGGGCCCAGCTCAAAAGAAGCCTGGCCGTGCTCTCTCTGACCATTGTCGGTTTTATGCTGCACGCCGTCATCCATGTTGAGACCGCTACGATTGCACTGGCCGGAGGCATGCTGCTCATGGTGCTGAGCCGCGAGGAACCGGAAGAAGTATTTCTGGCGATTGAATGGCCGACGATCTTCTTCTTTACCGGATTATTTGTTTTAGTCGGAGGATTGGTCGAAGTCGGCGTCCTGGACAAGATTGCTGAATGGAGCCTTGGGCTTACCGGCGGTGTGCCGGTCGTCATGGCGATGCTGATTGTCTGGCTTTCCGCTATTTTTTCAGCTTTCGTCGATAATATTCCATTCGTGGCCACCATGATCCCGTTGATTCAAAAAATCGGGGTCCTCGGTGGGCTGACACCGGAACAACTCCAGCCGCTCTGGTGGTCTCTGGCTCTGGGCGCCTGCCTGGGCGGAAACGGCACCATTGTCGGTGCCTCGGCCAACGTCATTGTCTCAGGGATTGCCGAAAAAAACGGCTATACGATCAGCTACAAAAAATATTTCCTGATCGGATTTCCGTTCATGCTTCTATCCATTGTGATCGCCTCGGCGTATATTTTGCTGCGGTACTATTAGATTCTTTCTCTCTCTTCAAAATGAGTATGAAGCAATCTGTGGGCAGTGTCACTGAAAGGCTGTCCCAGATATTCCTGATAAATTTTCTGGATTTCTGAATTCTCATGAGATTTTCTGATCTTTTTATTTTTATCTTCCTGATAGATGGCTTCCTGACGCTTGCGGACAATTTCAAAATTGCCGTGATGGTAGGGCTGCCCACCTCCGGCAACACAGCCCCCGGGACAAGCCATAATTTCAATGGCTTCGTACTGATTCTTACCGTCCCTGATTTCCTCGAGCAGAGTCCGGGCGTTTCCGAGCCCGCTGGCAATGCCTATCCGTAGCATCTTGTCGCCGATTTGAACTGTGGCCTTTCGCAAGCCTCCATCTCCCCGGAGCTGCTCGAACTCAACTTTCTGTAATTCTTCACCGGTCAGCCACTCATAAGCTGTCCGGAGCGCAGCTTCGATAACCCCGCCGCTGGTTCCAAAGATCACTGAGGCACCTGTGGTTTCACCCAATGGTTTGTCATATTCACTCGAAGGCAGATTGATAAAATCCAGACCGGCTTCTTTGATCATTAGGCCAAGTTCACGGGTCGTGACGACAATATCGACGTTATTATGCTCATCCTTAGTTAGTTCCGGACGCTTGGCCTCGGCTTTCTTGGCAATACAGGGCATGACGGAGACCACTACAATATTGTCCGGGTCAATGCCATTCTTCTCGGCATAATAAGTTTTAACGATTGTACCGAACATAATATGCGGTGACTTGCAGGTGGAAGGCACTTCCAACAATTCAGGGAACTGATGCTCAATAAATTTGACCCAGGCCGGACAGCAGCTCGTGAGTATCGGAAGTGTTTTATTGTTCTGCAGACGGTAGATCAGTTCTGAGGCTTCTTCCATAATTGTCAAGTCCGCTCCAAAATCCGTATCGAAAACTGCGTTAAATCCGATACGCTTTAAGGCGGTTACAAGCTGGCCGGTTGCAATCGTCCCCGGTTCCATATCAAATATTTCTCCGATGGCTACGCGGATAGCCGGAGCAGTTTGGACAATCACATATTTATCCGGATCATTTAAAGCTTCCCATACTTTATCGGTATGATTAATTTCCGTAAGCGCTGCTGTAGGGCATACCTGAACACATTGCCCGCAGTAAGTACAAGAAGACTCTACCATCGGAATATTAAAGGCAGGGCCAACGAAGGCTTCAAATCCGCGGCCGATCCCTGACAGGATACCGCAGGTTTGGACCTTATTGCACATCGTTTCACAACGCCGGCAGTAAATGCACTTGTTGGCGTCTTTGACGATCGCCTCACTGGATACGTCCTTCGGATAATTCATCCGTTCACCTTCCCAGCGGATATGCCGGACCCCTAATTCTGCGGCTAAGGCCTGAAGCTCACATTCTCCGTTTTTGGGACAGGTAAAGCATTCATTGGGATGATTCGATAACAGGAGTTCAACCGCCATTCTTCTGGCTGTAATTGCTGTAAGCGTATGCGTGAGTACTTCCATTCCATCCGTAATGGTGGTTACGCACGCCGGGACAAGTTTATTCCGGTTTGTCTTCTCATCGATTAGCTCAACCATGCAGACCCTGCAGGAAGCCGTCTGATTGACCATTTTGATATCATGCAAATCCAGATGACATAAAGTTGGAATCCGAACTCTTGCTTTATGGGCGGCTTCCAAAATGGTGATACCTTCAGGGACCCTTAGATATTGATGATTAATTTTAAAATCAATCATTTTTTTAGCAGGATGCGTTTGTTGAACGTGGGTCATGGTTAGCCTCCTTATGATTTCAGACCAATTTTATTCTTTGCTTGATAATGGCCTTCCCCTCGAGGATGGTCAATGTCTTTGATCAGGGCCAGGTATTCGTCCCAAAAATATTTCATGGTACTGATGACCGGGCTGGGCGCAGTCTGACCAAGCCCGCAGAGCGAACTACCTTTAACCATGTAAGCGAGCTGTTTGATGGCATCTAAATCCGCCATCGTTCCTTTGCGGCGGGTAATTAGATTCAGCTTTTCATATAACCGCTTGGTACCGATCCGGCAGGGGGTGCAGCGGCCACAGGATTCATCCATCGTAAACTCCAGGTAAAACTTGGCGATATTGACCATATTATCGGTTTCATCCATGATGATCATGCCCCCTGATCCCATCATGGACCCGATACTGAGCAGGTTATCATAGTCTAAAGGAATGTCCAGGTGTTTCTCCGGGATCACGCCTCCGGACGGTCCCCCTGTTTGAACGGCTTTGAATTTGTGGCCGTTGGGGATACCTCCGCCAATTTGAAAGATAATTTCTCGTAAGGTTGTTCCCATGGGGACTTCGACCAGGCCAACATTTTTGACTTTACCGACCAACGCAAAAACCTTGGTCCCTTTACTTTTCTCAGTGCCAATGGAAGCGAACCAACTGCTCCCTTTGAGGATAATCGGAGAAATATTGGCAAACGTCTCCACATTGTTTACACAGGTCGGACAGCCCCAATATCCTTCTTCCGCAGGATAAGGCGGTTTAAAATTTGGCTCACCGCGTTTTCCTTCACAGGAGTTAATGAGCGCTGTTTCTTCCCCGCAGACAAAAGCCCCAGCTCCATATTTCAACTGGATATCAAAGGAAAAAGACGTGTTGAAAATATTTTCGCCCAGGAAGCCCAATTCTCGGGCCTGCCGCAAAGCAATTTGCAGCCTAGAAATTGCCAACGGGTATTCGGCCCGAATGTAAATGAATCCAGTGGTGGCGCCAATCGCATAGCCACCGATCACCATGGCCTCTAAAACGGAATGAGGATCGCCCTCCAGGATGCTCCGGTCCATGAAGGCCCCGGGGTCACCTTCGTCTGCATTGCAAATAATATATTTGTCCTTGTTTTCTTGATTCTTTGTAATTTCCCATTTGAGACCTGTGGGGAATCCTCCGCCGCCGCGGCCTCGCAGCCCGGATTTTTTTATTTCGTCTATGACCTGATCCTGGGACATTGTTGTCAGCACTCTTCCCAAGGCCTCATAGCCTCCGACCGCAATATAATCCAAGATATTTTCCGGGTTAATCAGACCGCAATTGCGCAGGGCAATTCGGTACTGTTTCAGATTTTTTGCTGTTTCTGACATCATAGCCTCCAAACAAATTTACGTACTTTGTAATCTGTGCCCGCTTCTACACCCGGTCAAAGTTTATTTCCAAAGAGAGATTTTCAACTGCTTTGCCGTTCTTAATATGCTGCTCCATAATTTCCCGAACCTTGTCTTTGGTTACATTGCCATAGAGAACCGGTTGTTCGCCCGGTTTATTTACCTGAACAGTTGGTTCCGAGTGACAGCAGCCAATGCAGCCAACTGGAACAACTTTAGCATTGGTTATGTTCTGGGCAGTGATCTCATCCAAAAAAGTATTGTAGGTCTCCCTTGAACCTGATGAGATGCCGCAGGTGCCCATCCCCACAAGAATTTTGATTTGTCCTTCCGGCGTTTGGCCGCCTTGTCCTATATTTATATTTTTTTGGTATTCTTCTTTAATTCTTCTTAAGTCCTCCAACGAACCAACCTTCATACCTGTATCTCCTTCCGGCGGTATGATTCGAGGATGGTATCCAGGTCCTCTTCTCTCACCCGGCCAAATACTTTGTCATCAATCATCATAACGGGAGCCATGCCGCAAGTGCCGATGCAACGAACATCTTTCAGACCGAAAAGACCGTCAGGTGTAATTTCATTGGATTCAATACCAAGCTTTTCTTTCAGTCTTTCCATAATTTTATCCGCCCCTTTGACAAAGCAAGCAGTCCCCATACAGACACTGATCGTATGTTTTCCCCTTGGCTTAGTTGTAAAGTAGGAATAAAAGCTGACGACTCCGAATACTTCCGCTCCCGGAATTCCTAATTTCCGGGCAATAAAAAGTTGTACATCCCTCGGTAAATAACTGAAAATATTCTGGGCCTTATGTAAGATTTCAATCAGAGCGCTTTTCGTTGTTGGTAAACTGTTAATAAAAGCTTCCAGTTCCTCGAATTTTTCTCTGGGCAGATTTTCATTGGTTGGTTCCATAACATCGATTGCCTGTGGCTTAGTCATAGCAGGTACACGATCCTTTCCGATAACAGCAATGATTTTTCTGATCGTTTCAAGACGTGGTTATTTTCAGGGCAAAGAACTATTCAGTAATAGTTTGGAAAAATAGCATAGATTTATTCAGACAAGAGCGCGGGCATAAAATAATGCAATGAACTTCTGCATGTTCATTGCATTTCTGGTCAGCCATTATCTTGTTTTCTTCATTACTCATATCGTCATTCTCAAATTATTTACATTATTATAGAACGTATTACTCATATACTATCCGTATTCCGTCTATTTCCCATTATACTGACACAGCGGATAGAAAGATCTGCTCTCCAAAGATCATTGCGGTAAATATTCCGAGGGACAGAAACGGTCCGAAAGGAATCTCTGATTTCGGGGATCTTTTTTTGACTGTGATCAGTAACAGCGCAGTAAGACCTGCATACAACGAACCAAGGAACAACGCCAACAGCACCGACGGGCCCATAAAAAGCCCTGCTGCGGCCATCAGCTTGATATCTCCTCCGCCTAGGCCATCGGGGAAAAACAAGCTCAGAAGAAAAAGCGGTACGGAAGCCGCAAAAAAACCAATGGCCCAGGTATACCACGCAGCTCCAAAATACACGCTCTGATAAACGCCGTGTAAAACACTTAAGCCCAACAAAAAAACGACCAGCTTATTCGGAATCACCCTTTTCTGCCAGTCAATAAACGACACGACAATCAGCACAGACAAAAGCATTGCCAGAAAAACACTTTCCAGGCTCAGTCCATTGGTAAACCAGACAATCAGGTACAAGACCCCGTTCAGCAGTTCGACTGCGGGATAGACCGGGGAGATCGGGCCCCGGCAGTTTTTGCAGCGCCCCTGCAGAAAGAAGTAGCTGAAAACAGGGATGTTCAGATACCACGGAATCAGCGTATCACAGTGCGGGCAATAGGATCTGCCACTGACAACGCTTTTTCCTATTGGAATCCGGTAAATGCACACATTCAGAAAACTGCCGATGACCAAACCATACAGCAGCACAATGAAAGAAATGATAATATTTCCGTTCAAGACAGTACCACCTTTTTAATGTTGGAATTAATTAAAGGCCTAATGCGGATAAACAATCTCAGCCACAGTCCAGGAGATAATCAGCAATCCTACAAGTATTGGCAGAAACACCAGGATCGCCCTTTCCTTTTTCCCAATGATTGCCGCAATTCCGGCAATAAAGCCTGCTAATCCCAATGCAGCTACTGCAAACGTCGGAAAAGGCAGTGCGCCCATCATTTTCAGCATGATCAATACAATAAAAGCAATGCTCAGTCCAGCCGACCATTGGCCGGAACGGGATTGGGGCCATAACTTCGCCTTCATATAATCATCCCTTCCTGTCACTTAATACCTTCAACCTTATTATTGTATATACTCGGAAAATTATTTTGCTCATTTCTAATCATTGATAAATAAGCTGTGCAGCAAAAGAAACAGAATCGTACAAGATCCCAAAATGATGGATAGAACCTAGCTTTTACTGAGGTGTTTAGCTAAAAAACACGTTCACAGCGACGCCGCAAAAACTCAGGATATAATACACGCCGATCAAAATCACCAGAAAAACCAGAACCGACCGCTCTTTCTTCCTGATAACAGCTTTCAGTCCAATAATGGCCGCTGCAATGCCTGCGGCAAAAATCAGAATGGTAATGACAACCTGCAGGGGATTATTCAAGATCAGTTCTAAGCCGGAATATCCTTCCTTATATGGAAGTACGGAACCCACGACAAACAAAATCCAGCTGACAATCACCAGGATGAAGGATTTTCTGCCGGATTTGCTTTTGGGTAAAATCGTGATTCTCATGACATTCACCCCTTTTTATAAAGAAAACTTAGCTGGTGCCAAGTCTTTGGCGGCTGCTTTGTTGCACTTAGATATATCAGAAAGTAATAGTAATTATACTTTCTGATATACCCATAAAACCGACCTTGTTAAGCGTTTAGACTTGGTTGTTTCAATATTAATATGCCATGGCTTACTGATATGCCTATAGGCTTATCAGTTTTTATTCCCACTCAATCGTTCCGGGGGGTTTAGAGGTAATGTCATAAACCACGCGGTTCACACCGTGGACTTCATTGACGATCCTGTTTGAGATGACTTCGAGCAGTTCATACGGCAGCTTTGCCCAGTCGGCCGTCATCGCGTCGTCGCTCGTGACCGCCCTCAAGACGATCGGATAACCGTATGTGCGTCCATCTCCCATCACGCCGACACTACGGATAGAGGGCAACACCGCAAAGTATTGCCATACCTCCATGTGGAGTCCGGCTTTAATAATCTCTTCCCTGACAATTGCATCCGCTTCTCTTAAATAATCCAGCTTTTCCGGCGTGATTTCGCCAATGATACGGATTGCAAGCCCCGGGCCTGGGAATGGCTGGCGCCAGACAATCTCTTCCGGCAAGCCAAGTTCCAGTCCGACTTCCCGGACTTCATCCTTGAAAAGCATCCGTAAAGGTTCGATCAGTTCAAACTGCATATCTTCAGGCAGCCCGCCAACATTGTGGTGCGTTTTAATGGTTTCAGCTGTTTCGGTGCCGCTTTCTACAATATCCGGATAAAGCGTACCCTGTACCAGAAAATCAATCTGGCCTAACTTACGGGCTTCATCTTCGAACAGCCTGATAAATTCATTGCCAATCCGTTTGCGTTTTTCTTCCGGTTCGGAAATTCCTTTCACCTTAGCCATAAAACGTCCCGAAGCATCGACGAAATCCAGATTCAGGTGAAACTTTCCAATAAACGTATCCTTGACCTGCTCCGATTCATTCTTGCGCATAAATCCATGATCGACATAAATACAGGTCAGCTGATCCCCGATCGCTCTATGAACAAGTACTGCGGCGACAGAAGAATCGACCCCGCCGCTTAACGCGCATAAGACCTTTTTATCTCCGGCTCTCTTCCTGATCTCCTGTACCTGGGATTCAATAAAGGATTCCATGGTCCAGTTGCCTTGGCAGCCGCATACCCTGTACAGGAAGTTTTCAAGCATTGCCTGTCCTTCCGGGGTATGTTTGACTTCCGGATGAAATTGAACACCATAAAAGTTCTTTTCCGGACAGTAGATTCCCGCAACCGGCGTATTGGGAGTAAAGGCAGCCCGGATGAAACCGGCAGGCAGTTCCAGAACTGAGTCCCCATGACTCATCCAACACTGACGAGCACCTTTGAGTCCGTGCCAGACCCCTTCATTATATTCAATCGTGATTTCTGTTTTCCCATATTCATGGGCCTGTGGTCTCTCCACACGTCCGCCAAGCTGTACGGTCATCAGCT
This sequence comes from Dehalobacter sp., assembly GCA_023667845.1. NCBI lineage: Bacteria > Bacillati > Bacillota > Clostridia > Eubacteriales > Desulfitobacteriaceae > Dehalobacter > Dehalobacter sp. The sequence goes on from JAMPIU010000073.1 coordinate 61,344, forward strand.
GCATGCCATAACAGATTCCGAGTATCGGTATCCCCAGTTCATAGATTGCAGGGTCAATGAAAGGCGCGCCCTCCTGATTAACACTGGCAGGACCTCCCGAGAAAATAATTCCTTTCGGGGCCATGGCTTTAATCTTTTCTATAGGGGTCTTATATGAAATCATCTCTGAATATACTTTTGCTTCTCTAACCCGGCGCGCAATCAGCTGATTATACTGTCCACCAAAGTCAAGAACCAACACCAGTTCACGTTCCATTTGCATCATCCTTTCAACATTTCAGTACTGAGACTTATGATATGATTTTTCTTAACTGGCAGTAAAATGGAGCAATCTCTTTTGATTTTATTTCTCATAAACCTCGGGCTTCAAAACGCCAATATACGTTAGGTTCCTGTACATTTCGTCATAATCAAGCCCATAGCCGACTGCAAACTCATTTGGTATCACAAAGCCATTGTAATCAGGCTGAATATCGACCTGTCTCCGCTCCGGCTTGTCCAAAAGCGTGACAATCTTCAGGCTTAAGGGTTGTCTCCTGAGAAGGTTTTCCTTCAAGTATTTCAGCGTAAGCCCTGTATCAACAATATCCTCAACAATCAGGACGTGTTTGTCTTCGACACTGGTTTCCAGATCCTTCAGCAGTCTGACGGCTCCTGAAGAACGGTTGGAGCTCCCATAGCTTGAAACGGCCATAAAATCATATCTCAACGGAATTCTGATTTGCCGGATCAAATCTGCAAAAAAAGGCACAGCCCCTTTAAAAATACCAATGGTCAGAAGATCCTTGCCAAAATATTCGTTGGTAATCTGTTCACCCAGTTCGGCCACCCTTTTTTTTAGCTGTTTCTCGGTTATCAGCACCTTCGCAATCTTTCTTTCCATTTCTACCACTCCATCAAGCTATTACCACTGAATTATATCACAAGTTGAATAGGATAAAAAAGAAGGTACTGCAAAAACTGCATACGAACAGCGTTTTTGCAGTACCTTCTTTTATGAAGCCAGACATTTACTCTGCCGTTTCAGGCGGCTGGATTGAAATCTTTCTTCCGATATCCTTAAATTCCAGGATCAGGGTCATCGGTTCTCCGGTTTCTTTGTTTTGCGCTCTCACTTCAACCTGCGTTACAGTTTTGGTGCTTCTGGTGATATAGAGCGTGTACTCAAAACCGGTCCATAGGGTTTCCATCATCTGATTCTGTACACTTGGTTTTAGCGTGCATACCCAGCATTTCTTGCTGTTTAGTTCTTTCTCTCCTTTAAGCATCACCTCACCGATCTCTTTCAACTGCAGACTGGCCAAAGGGTTAAGCTCCACCAGAAAGACTTTTTGGGCAACTGATACATCGCTGAATTTTACCCACGCTTTGCTGAAAGGGTCCTTGTTGTAGAGAACATCACCCACCTTAATCATTTCAACTTTGCTTCCCGCCAGCTGACCCTGAATCTGAATGTTTTCACCGCTCTTATAGCCGGTAATCCTCGTCAGTAACCGCGCTTTGCCATCCACTGTCTGCTGCTGCGTTAAAACATAAGAAAATGAATTGGCTTTGTTCAGGTTTCCCAGGCCCAGGATAACCAGCTGCTGCGGATCGGGCTGACGCATTATGGTAATCATTCCTCCAATGACGAACAAAAAAATGATGATGGAACCAACAATAATTTTCTTTTTCATGCCTTGCCCTCCTGGCGGAGTTCTTACTTAATATTATGACCGGCTAAATCAAGGTATTACTGGTAATTCCTGTTTAAGCTGAATTATTGATTATACGATTGCATATTGGCAAATCCGAAATCAATGAATCAAATGCCGGGAGCCGCCATATCCACACCGGAAATTTGATGTCGGTGGCCGTTGTCTACGGTCGTGTAGAAATCCCAATTATGCGCATGCCATCCATTCTTCAGCGGAATTGAAACGCTCGAAACAGCTTTGTAATAATGCGTATGTCCATGCTCATACAAAACGAAATTTTCTGAATGATGAACATGACTATCACCGGTTGGAATAGCTATTCCCGAAATATCCAAGCATTGATGAGAATGCCCGTAATCGCAGGATGTATGCGTTGAACTTCCATGATTATGGTTTGACGGGCTTTTCGCAGTTTGCACCATAAAAGATAACCTCCTCTTTCGATAAAATATTTTCAGAGGAGATTTTTTGAGCATATTCTATTCTTCCATTTTTAACCAAATAAGTATTTAAGGTGCCCTCCCGCTTTTTAATATGACTAAATTAGTAGGCCAAGTTCCTCTGCAAAGTTTTTTTGCGAGGAAAGATTATTTGGCCATTCCTGACCTGTCCCCGAAAACAACGAAGATACCCAAAGACGTTCACCGAACTCTCTAAAAAGACCATCCATCTCGGGCAGTCTACTTAATTCTTAAGACAAACATTTTAAGTCTAAACTTGTATAACTAGCATATATACTACTACAAATATATTTAGAATAATAAATTTCTAAAGGTAAAGCAACCAATTCTTCTTGAGAGGAGGAATTGGACTATGACAAAACTCTATCAGACAATGATGATCATTTTTGGTTCCTGTTCCCTTCTTGTAAGCCTGATCGCTTTGATTATCCAAATAATTAAACTATGTATCTAATTAAAAACTTGCCTAGATCTAGCCTTATGTGTAAAAAGTAGCCGCCTACAAATCAAACTACTTTTTACACCAAGCAATATGGTTGCTTTACCCATCTATAGGGAAAATTCCTTATAGATTTTTTGTTCACAATTTTATTTTATGAGACTGATTAACCATTTATGATAAGGCATAAAAAGAAAGAGGCCTCCCAAAAGTTCAGCAAACTAATGAGAAACCTCTAACCGAAAGATTTATTTTACTCCCGTATTATCTCAGGAGAACATTTTTATCCTCCCAATGTTAGCAAATTGTTGGCACAAGTTATATTCGTATCCCTAACGCCTTGATATTCCAAAGCATCTTGGCGTTTTCCTACATCATACCGCCCATGCCGCCCATACCACCCATGCCGCCCATGGCAGCTGCCGAATTTTCTTTCTCAGGCAGGTCGCAGACGAGGCACTCTGTGGTTAAGAGCATAGCGGAGATCGAAGCTGCGTGCTGCAGAGCCGAACGGGTTACTTTCGCCGGGTCAACGATACCGGCTGCAATCATATCCTCATAAACTTCAGTCATCGCGTTGAAGCCTACGCCCCTAGAGCTGTTGCGGACTTTTTCCACAACGACGGAACCTTCGAGACCAGCATTATTAGCAATCTGTCTGACAGGCTCTTCCAGTGCTTTACGGATAATAGCCACTCCGGTTTTCTGATCGCCGGATACGTCAACGTTATCAAGTGCAGCAATTGCATCCAGATAAGTTGTGCCGCCGCCGGCAACAATGCCTTCTTCGACTGCGGCGCGAGTAGCTGCCAGAGCGTCCTCAATGCGCAGTTTCTTTTCTTTCATTTCAGTTTCGGTAGCCGCTCCAACCTGGATGACAGCAACGCCGCCGGCCAGTTTAGCCAGACGTTCCTGGAGTTTTTCTTTGTCATAGTCGGAGGTTGTTTCTTCAATCATTTTCTTGATGGATTCAACACGGGCACTGATAGCCTGTTGGTCGCCGTTGCCATCAACGATGGTCGTTTCTTCCTTGGTTATTTTGACCTGACGACAGCGTCCGAGCATATCCAGCGAAGTATTTTCCAGTTTGAGGCCGAGGTCTTCAGTGATGACCTGTCCGCCGGTCAGAACAGCAATGTCTTCGAGCATCGCTTTGCGGCGGTCTCCAAAACCGGGAGCCTTAACGCCTACGGCCGTAAAGGTTCCGCGGAGTTTATTGACAATCAGGGTAGCCATAGCTTCGCCTTCCAGATCTTCAGCGATGATCAGGAGCGGTCTGCCAGCCTGAACTACTTTTTCCAGAACAGGAAGGATATCTGCAATCGCACTGATCTTCTTGTCGGTGATCAGAATGAACGGATCGTTTAAGATAGCTTCCATTTTATCGGTATCGGTGATCATATAGGCGGAAACATACCCGCGGTCAAACTGCATTCCTTCAACAACTTCCAGTTCAGTGGTCATGCCTTTGGCTTCTTCAACAGTGATAACACCGTCTTTGCCGACCTTTTCCATAGCCTCGGCAATCAGACTGCCGATCGTTGTATCGGAAGCGGAAATCGAAGCAACCTGAGCTATGGCTTCTTTGCTTTCTACAGTCTTGGCATTTGCTTTAACGTCAGCAACAATCGCTTCTACAGCTTTTTCAATACCGCGTTTGATTTCCATCGGATTGGCGCCGGCAGCAACGTTCTTCAGACCTTCACGAATAATGGCCTGGGCCAGAACGGTCGCTGTGGTCGTGCCGTCACCGGCTACATCGTTCGTCTTGGTAGCAACTTCTTTAACAAGCTGTGCTCCCATATTTTCAAACGGGTCTTCCAGATCAATATCTCTGGCGATCGTCACACCATCATTGGTGATTAACGGAGAACCAAATTTTTTATCCAAGACAACATTGCGGCCTTTGGGTCCCAATGTAACGCGGACAGCTTCCGCAAGCTTATTGACACCACGCTCCATGGCATGGCGGGCATCTTCGTTAAAAATGATTTGTTTAGCCACCTAAATGTTCCTCCTTAATTCTATCAAAAAATACTTTTGAATGTTATCTGATAAGTAATACTAGGCTGTTACTTAACTAATGACTGCCTGAATATCGGTTTCTCTTAAAATCAAATATTCGTTTCCGTCATATTTAACTTCCGTGCCGGCATATTTAGAATAAATCACGCGGTCGCCGACGTTAACTTCCATTGGGATTCTTTCACCTTTTTCAACTTTTCCAGGACCTACGGCAATCACTTCACCTTCCTGAGGCTTTTCTTTTGCGGTGTCGGGCATAATGATCCCGCTCTTAGTTCTTTCCTCAGACGGAACCGCTTTAATAATTACCCTGTCAGCCAACGGTTTGAGTTTCATAAAATAATTTCCCTCCTTGAAACCTTTATATTTTTATATTTCGCTTTATTGTTAGCACTCAATCAAGATGAGTGCTAATACCTAGGTATAATAATATGCAACGTCTGGTAGTATTGCAACCCCATCCACGCATAACTACGGACGATTAGAATTGATTATCACTTATTTTCTTCATCAATCTTTAAATTGCTATAACGCTTAATAAATACGTTATATAGAATAACCGTAATTTTCCTTATTTATTCATTACTGTTAGCAGATTTTAATCAAGAAAATTTTCTCCGGTACGGATCCGGCGGAAGTCCTCAACAGCGGTCACCCAGATGACGCCGTCGCCAAATTTACCAGTTAGGGCATTCTCCCTGATGGTTTCCTGAACGCTTTCACTTTCCGGATCATTGACAATGATTTCGAGTTTGACTTTGGGCAGCAGCCGGACGGATACTTCCGTTCCGCGGTAAACCTCGGTGATATTCCCTTTCTGCCTTCCCCAGCCAAGTACCTGAGATACGGTAATCCCGCTGATTCCCAAATTACTGAGCGCCTTTTCCACTTGGTCAAGTTTATTGCTGCGAATTACTGCCTCAATCTTTTTCATTCCAACCTCCCCAAAGCATTATTGGATTTTTTGTAAAATGAGTTCCCACTCCTGAGGCGTATTGACATTCAGAAAACTTTCCTCGATCATTTCCTTCAGCATGCTGCCTTTCATCTCCTCAGAAATATTCACGATCTTATGCCTGCATTCATCAGCAATATCAAAGAGACGCAGTTTGTCCTCTTTAATCTGTTTCTCGACAACTTTAAGCACATTTTTGTGGTAAAAGGCGTGCAGAGGATGTAGTCTGTCCCGAACATACGGGAAAACCAACTTATAATCCTCAATCCGTTCATAAATATAGAAAATGGCTTCACTGTTTAAGAACGGCATATCACAGGCAGCCACGAAGACATAGTCATACTTAGCCACCGGAAGGATGGAATACAGCCCGCCCATCGGCCCTTTACCTTTAATCCGGTCGGCAACCGTCTGATAACCGTATCCCGAATATTGTTCAGGCTCCCTGCAGCTGATCAGGACCTCACTACAAATACTGTCCAGTACTTCCAGATTTCTTTCCAGAAGCGGTTTTCCGCCTATCTCAAGGAATGCCTTATTCCGGCCCATTCTTTTGCTTTCTCCTCCGGCAAAGAGCACTCCTGTGATCTCCAGCTTTTTCTTTTCCACGCCCATCTACCTTCAAACATATTTAGACGTTACTATTTAGACATTCCCTGCGAAATACCTTCTAATACTTGTAAACCCTAAAATAATTATAATGGTATATCAGGTACTAAGTCTGTACTTAATAATCTACCATATTTTCAGTGGAAATTACATAAGTTATTTTCCTCAATAAAGCTGGAAGATCTTAAAAATTAACTATTTTATGTCTTAGAAAAATAGATTCAAGTTTGATTCCTCAGACTTGGCAAGCATTGTGGCAACGCCGCCGATTTCTACGCCATCGATCAGTTCTTCCTTTTTGATTCCCATCACATCCATCGACATGGAGCAGGCTACGATCTTAATACCCATCTTCATCGCATTATGCAGCAGTTCTTCCAAACTATCAACATTTTTCTTTTTCATGACGTACTTGATCATTCTAGCACCCATGCCACCCATATTCATATTGGAGATAGGCAGTTTTCTTGGTCCGCGGGGCATCATGATGCCAAAGGCTTTCTCCAGAGAATCCTTGCTTACCTTAGGTGCGTCATATTTCTTAAGAATATTCAGCCCCCAGAATGTGAAGAACATCGTCACTTCTTTACCCATGGATGCCGCGCCGGTCGCAATGATAAATGAGGCAAGGGCCTTATCCATATTCTGCTCGAATACAATCAGCGTCGCGCCCTTGGGTTTTTCCTCCACCGCAACGTTTACGTTTACCTGCGGCTGGTCGGTAGGCTTCATGCTTCCTTTGCGCAGATAGGCTTTCAGATAATCCCCATTTAATTCTGTTTTAAGCAGTGTATTGCCGGTCTTACTGCACCAGGCCTCAATATCCCTCGCAAAGCCGGGATCCGTAACCAAGATTTCCAGGACCTGGCCTTCTTCTAGGATTTTCATATTTTCAAATACCTGTTTGATCGGTCCGGGACACTGTAGACCACAACAGTCGATCACTTTATTCGCTCTGATTTTGGCTTCCGGGGATTCGGTAAAAGCTTTTCCGGTATCATCAACTTTTACCGCTCCTTTATCCTTCTTTTCAACCGCCCAGTAAACACTGGCATACGTCCGGAAACCTCCGTCAAGGTTGATCGGGTCATAACCATGCTGTTGAAGGATTCTAGCCGCAATATATCCCCTGAGGCCAATCTGGCACGTCAGGTAAACCGGCTTATCTTTCGGCAACTCCCCAAGCCTCTTTCTGAGCTCCGGAAGCGGGATATTGATTGACTCGTTGATCTTGCCCAGTTCTACTTCTTCAGGCTGCCTGACGTCAACCAAAATGTTTCCAGCAGCGACAATATTGTCGATTTCATGGTATTGAACAGTCTTGACCATATGATCCAGCAAATTGGCCGCAGCATACCCAATCATATTGACCGGGTCTTTCCCGGAGGAATATGGCGGTGCATAGGCCAGTTCCAGATCCTGCAGGTCATAAACCGTTAAATTGCCTTTGATAGCCGTCGCGATCACATCAATTCTCTTTTCTGCACCCTTGCGCCCGACGGCCTGCGCACCAAGTATTTTGCCGTCTTCAGTAAAGACCATCTTCATATCGAGCACTGTCGAACCCGGATAGTATCCGGCATGGGAATTCGGGTGAATATGAATGACCCTATACGGTATTCCCATTTTAGCTGCTGTTTTTTCATTGATACCTGTAGAAGCGGCCGTTAAATCAAATACTTTGGCAACTGAAGTTCCTAAAGTCCCGCGGTAAGGCTTACGGCTGCCATACAAATTATCGGCTAGAAGCCTACCCTGCCTGTTTGCCGGCCACGCCAGCGGTATATTTGTGGGAAGTCCTGTAACATAGTTTTTGACTTCAATTGCATCACCGATTGCATAAATATTTTCATCACTGGTCTGTAGATATTCATTAACCCGGATAGCTCCTCTTTCGCCGATCTCCAGACCGGCCTGAACGGCGAGCATGCTTTCCGGACGAACGCCGATAGCCATTACGATTAGATCTGCTTCAATCTCCTGGCTGCTCTGAAGATAGACCTTTGATCTTTCCAGCTTCACGACACTGTCCTTCAGAATCAGCCTGACACCTTTTTCGCGGAGATGCGTGTGCAGAAGGCTCGCCATTTCATAATCCAGTGAGGGTTGCACCTGATCAGTGGCTTCAACCAGATAGACGTCAAGGTTACGTTCTTTCAGATTTTCGGCCATTTCAAGGCCGATAAATCCGCCGCCTATAACGACCGCTGTTTTAGCCTGGTTTTGATCAATATAACTGTCAATGGCTTCGGCATCGGGAATTGTTCGAAGCGAGAATACCCTCGGGTTGTCGGTGATGCCCTCAATCCCTGGAACGATAGGACTTGCTCCGGGCGAAAGAATGAGTAGATCATAGCTTTCCTCATAGACGACACCTGTGGCGAGGTTTTTTACCTGAATCTTTTTATCCTGCCGGTTAATCGCGGTTACTTCTGATTTTATCCGGATGTCCAGATTGAATCTGTTGGTCATTCCTTTAACGGTCTGGACAAGAAGTTTATCCCATCCTTTGATCGCGCCTCCAATATAATAGGGCAGTCCGCAATTCGCAAAAGAAATATGTTCGCCTCTTTCGAATATAACGATTTCCGATTCTTCATCAAGTCTTCTTAATCTTGCAGCAGTGGTTGCTCCTCCAGCGACCCCACCGACAATCACAATTCTTTTATGCATTAGATAACGACCTCCTCCACCCTATATTATTATTGTTTATTTTTTTAGTTTTATTGCTTAATAATTCAAATTAAAAATATTTAGTATTATTCGGAAAACATCAGGTGGATCAACTTTTTCACTAATAGATTCTGAACCGAGTAAAAGACCTCGAGTCCTTCGCGTCTACCCCTTATAATTCCCTTATTTCTCAACGCAGATAAGTGCTGAGAAATTGTCGACTGCGGAATACTCAGACAATTCTGCATGCTCATTACATTGCTTTCCCCATTTTCCATCAGGCCTTTGACAATGCAAAGCCGGACAGGGTGGGAAAGTACTTTTAATATATCCGCCTTTTCTTCGAAATAAACCGGATTATCCTTATAAGTCAACAAGCAAATCCCCTCCATATTCTTATATTTGTATATTAGGATATATCAATATATTTGTCAATTCTATCATTACCGTTATTCATTCTTTTCTTTCCTCTATCCGTAAATTCTATTTTTGAGATGCTAAAAAACCACACCTCCTACTGAAGATGCGGGGCGAATCATCATAAACGGGTCTGCTTCCCTATCCGAAACAGCTTATTCCTATGCAGCCTGCGCCAGCATGGGTTCCAATCACAGGGCCCAGCGAAAATATCATAATTTCTTTTGGCGCATATTCTTTGAGAATGATCTGTTTAAATTCCTCCAGACTCTCAGGTGCTGCAGCCTGCGCAATACAAATTCTCTTATTATTTAAATCCACATGGTTGTTTTTTAGGTTCTCCAGAATCCAAAAGAAGGCTTTCTTTCTTCCTCTGGCTTTTCCTACGACAATGACGGCTCCGTCTTTAATAGAAATAATTGGCTTAATACCCAGGATACTGCCGGCAAATGCACTGGTCGCTGATAGTCTTCCGCCTTTTTTCAGATTCTCTAGATTGTCAATAACGCCATAGAATTGAACCTGATCTTTCAGAATCTCAATGGTTCTAACAATATCCTCCGCACTTTTACCTGCAGCAGCCATCTCGGCTGCCTCAACGACCAATAGTCCAAGTCCGAAAGTAGCGCTATTAGAGTCGATTACATAGATTCTGCCCTTATTCATGATCTCCCTGGCCATTACAGCGGAATTATACGTTCCGCTCAGCTTGGAAGAAATAAAAATACCGATGATTTCATCGCCTTGGTCTACGTGTTTGGTAAATTCCGCGACAAACTCACCCGGATTCACCTGGGCTGTCGTCGGCAGTTCTTTATGCCTTGCCATTTTGGCGTAAAACTCTTCGTTGGTAATATCAACGCCGTCTCTATATTCCTCTTCCCCAAACAGGACTTTCAACGACACGACAGTAATGTTATATTTCTCTATCAAATAGCCGGGGAGATCACTTGTACTGTCCGTAATAATCCTAACTGACATTCTTTCCAACCTCCCGTGTCTGTGCAGCTTGCTCTGTTATTTTTCTCTTCTTTTCAAATTGTACTTGACCTTAAAATACCCGTTAATATTTTCGAGAGCCGAGACAAGTACTTCCATTTCCTCATCCGAAAGTCGGGAAATGGTTGTTTGGATCATTTCATCATGAAACCCGGCATGATGCTTATAAGCCTGTACACCTTTGTCGGTAAGAGAAACTAGCACAATCCGTCGGTCATCATCACTTCTGATCCGGTTTACATAGCCTTTCTGCACAAGGTTGTTAGCCGAGAAGGTCAGAGTCCCAATCGTAATGTCCAAGTCTCTGGCTACAGAAGACATGTTGCGCTTAGTGAGGCCAATTGCTTCAATCACATGTATTTCTGTGATAGAGAGGTCGCTGAATTCATTCTCCTTAAGGGACAGTTCTTCGATTTGGAGAATGTTGTTGAATAGTTTTACCAGGAGTTCATTTAAAGTCCCATAAAGATTATTCATAAAGCACCACTTACCATCATACTTCTTTGTTTGACGCTCAAACTAAATTAGTTTTACTATATGTCAGGCCAATGTTTTTGTCAATTCGAAATATATTTTTTAGGAAGATTTTTTAGAAAAATACCATAAAACCCCTTGGATCATGAACATACCTCAGACAAGCCGAATAATATAAAAAGACAAGTCGATGCTGTGACACAAGAAGAAAGGGGACCATACAATGCTTCAACAGGTTATCCGTACGCAGGAAGTAGATTCGTCAGAGTCTTTCCCTGTCCTCAGATTGATCGGCGCAATTGCTGCCGCTGGTCTGGGGTTATTTTTAGCTGCCTGGCCTTCAATCGTTAACCCAATCGCGATTCTGTCCGGTCTGATCTTGCTGCTTCTCGGAGTCGTCATTTTCCGTTTGAGTTTCTAAAGGGATATGCAGTTTGCGGCTGTCCAAATATTTTTGGGGCAGCCCATGTTCCTCTTATCTTATTAAAGCCCTTTGGGCCCTATCTTCATCTTAAGAGGAGGAATTTCAATGTCATTACTTTTTGATCAACGGTTGGGCGGCTGTTGCTGTAATCGTTACCCTTTCCCCCCTGAACCACCTTTGCCCCCTATTCCGCCTATTCCACCACATCCACCTGTTCCACCGATTCCGCCAATCCCCCCACCGCCTGTTATTGGTTTTATCCCGGGATTGATAGCCGGAGTTGTTTTAGCAAGTTTATTCCTTATTATTAACTTTTTTATCTTTTCTCCGGTATTAATCATCGCCTTCGTCATCTTGCTTATTGCATTGATCATTTTAGCCCTCAGATAAGCGCAGTTTCGGAATAGGGAACACAAACAGCAGCGTCTGGTCTTACGGAGGATTCCTTGCCAGGAACCCTCCTCTTTTAATATACACAAACCATGCCAAAGAAAGGACATTTTAAAAAGCGCCGGATTTGCAAGCAATTCAATAAATGCCGGTCCATTCGTGGCCGTCAAAAAACTCTGGTATGTACGTCAGGTACAAAACCAGAGTTTGAATAACTGCACTAGAACTTTACTTGAAGTGTTTCGAGAACCTGATTGATCGGATTAATAATTGTACTTTGATTTGAGCCGGCAAATAGCAGACCTACAGCCCTGTTTCTGTGATCTACAACCAATGATCCGCTGTCTCCCAGTTCAGACATTTTGGAAGCAATGATCTGTTTTTCAAATAACAGAATTCTACCTTCTCCATAATTGACTTTTACTGTTGAATTAATTGCTCTGATTTTGCCAATCGTTAGTCCTGTAGTTCTCCCTGATTTTTTTACCGTCATGCCGGGTGCGGCCTCAGTCACACCCGTAACTTTACCGATCTCCAATATTCCTGGGCTCACAGCGGCGGCACTTACCGGTTTGGCCACAGCGCAGTCCACGCAATTCGGATTAGGGTAAACATTTAATGCCGCATACCTTGCAAGATAACCGATAGCCTCATTTGAACCATCTATTCCTGCCGGTTGAGTAATTAGATCGTTGATCGAGGCCCGGGCATTGCGCATCATCGATGTATTGACCAAGACATGATTATTGGATAAGATCAGAGGATGGCTGCTTTTTTGATCATAGACTAACGCTCCAAAGGTTCCGGCTCCCCCCTGATAATGACCAATACTGACACCCGGGACTGCAGGTCTGACCAAAGAAGTCCTGCTGACCGCCGAAGAACCTCCCCGTTCTTTAATTAGCCATCTCCATAGACTCAGGAAGTCACCAGCATTTATTCTTTCTTTGGTTGTAGCTTTTGCATTAAAATTGGAAGTCAGGTTTTTGTGCAGGGTTTTGGGGAAATTTTTCGCGGGATTCCCCACGAGGTTTCGAAGGAAAACAACGAACCCTTGTGCTGCTGCGCGCCTGCCACTGGCTTCATTGTGAGCAAAAATTTCCCCAATTTCGATTACATCGGTGAGTATATTATTAATCAGATTTGGTACACATTCATTGTCCCTGAGTTCCGAGCGGGGAATCTTTTTCTCGACAAAAACAAGTAATGCTTCCGCTCCCGTCGGATGACCATTGGTTTCTTTAATCCCGTTACCAAAGCCTATGACTCCGGGCATTGCCAACATTTCTTGCAGCTGATCGTTCATTGGACACCTTTCCTTTTTTCCATATCCTATGAGAAAAAAGGACAATCGGTGACAGGCTTCCGTTACTTCTCAACAATCTCTGAACTCAATCTTGCGTAACGGGCTGCAAGCTGTTCTGTCAGATTACTGCTCAGGATTTCTGTGATCAATGGGTTGACCAGGTTTAACAAATAGATCTTGGTCTTTTTGATGACAAGGTTTGGATCACGGAATTCTTTTTCTATCAGGCAGTTCTCCGTCAAAAGGTACTGGATAAAATCTTTGACTTCAGAAGCCGTTCTTCCTAGCTTGGTACTTAAATACGACCGAGCCCTGGTGGAAGCAACATAGGGCAATCTCATCTGCATCTCAGCAATCAATTCGATTCCTGTCGGAAAATCATCAACCGGCATATACTTGGCAGAATCCTTATTGAGAAGATTAAAGAAAACATCCAGACTTTCACAGTAAGGAATCAGCAAGTGATTGATTTTGTCTTTGACACCGATGATTCGGACTTCTTTCCCCCAGGCACGGATTCTTCGGATAATAGGCAGGAAATCGCCATCACTTGTAAATAAAAGAAACAGTTCTGCGGCTTTCGGTCTGGTCACCAGAATTTCCTGAACCTCCAGCATTAGTTCCGTATCGGCTGCATTTGCACGGATTTCGGTGTTCACATAGTTATTTTTCCCATAGACATGACGCGTGAAGATGTTTTTCTTTTCAAAGGCAGTTTGGGTCCTCCAGAATTCTTCCTTGTCAAAATTTGCATACAAATAGACGGCTTTTAGATCCACTCCAATATGATCCGCATAGTCCTCCAGGAGCTGAATAAACTCCTCGGGCATCAGCCTATAGCCGTATTCGTGAAGGCCTTCCCAGATATTTTCGTAATCAACAAATGCTATTGCCTTCAATGAAGATACCCCTTTTGCTCATTGTTCCTCTATCAATATATGTCTGCCTCGGACAAGGAGTGACAGGCTTATGTTTATCAAAAGTCTATGATTTTCTTTCTACAAAAAATAAGGTCTTCCCTCAGATTTAAACTCTGAAGGAAGACTTTTTTAGTTGGTGAGAAATTTTGTATTTTTTGCCTTTCATGCATATTCTTTAATATTTACCTTGATGATGCAAATAATTAGCAACTGCCCGTATTGTTTTACTTCGAAATTCTAACTGCACACACCTTGTATTCGTACGTACCCGAGACCTTATCGCAAGCTGCGTTCGTCAAAACGTTGACCGGGGAGTCCACATAGTGGAACGTCATGAAGATCATTCCGGGCGGAACTTTGTCCGTTACCCTGACCTTTGTATCCACTTCGCCCCGGCGCGAGGAGACCCTGACCTTCTCACCGTCACAGACATTTAGGTTCCTGGCATCTTCAGGGTTGACCTCGGCGAATTCTTCTGCCGAATAAGCACTTAACACGTCTGAATAGCGCGTCGAGATGTTATAGTGGCTCAGTTTGCGTCCGGTACTGAGCAGGAAAGGATAATCCTTATCCGGCAGCTCATCCGAAACTCTGGCTTCAATTGGCATAAACAGCCCATTGCCCCGCGTGCAGCCATCCATATGCAGGATCGGGGTACCCGGATGGGTTTCACAGGTAACCGGCCACTGCAGGCCATGCGTTCCGAGACGTTCGTGCGAAATACCCGCGTACTGCGGCGCCAGTGAAGAAACTTCATTCATGATGTCTGCCGTTGAATGATAGTTGAAATCAGAGCCCATTCTGTTGGCAATGGCACTGATAATCTGCCAGTCTGGTTTGGCTCCTTCAGCAGGCTCAACCGCTTTGTTGACCATTTGCACGCGGCGTTCGGTATTCGTAAATGTTCCGGTTTTTTCCGCGTAGCTCACGCCGGGAAGCACGACATCGGCCAGTTTGGCTGTCTCGGTAAGGAAGATATCCTGGACAACCAGAAAGTCAAGTGCCTGTAATCCCTTGCGTACATGGTGGGCATCCGCATCCGTTGAAACCGGGTCCTCACCCATGATATACATTGCTTTCAGCTTCCCTTTAAGAGAGGCTTCAAACATATCCGGGATCATGTACCCTTTGTTCGGGTTTAAAGGTACTCCCCAGACTTTTTCAAATTTGTCTCTTGCTTTTTCGTCTTCCACTTTCTGATATCCCGGGAAGAAGTTCGGCAGCGCGCCCATATCACAGGCTCCCTGGACATTGTTTTGTCCCCGCAGCGGATTGACGCCGGAATTTTCTTTGCCAAGATTGCCGGTCAGCATGGCCAGGTTGGCCAGGGACATCACATTGTCCGTACCGGTGATATGCTCGGTAATGCCCAGTGTATAGAAGATCTGGGCACTTTCGGCTGTAGCATAGATCTCCGCGGCCTGATAAAGCAGTTCCTCCTGAACCCCGGTAACCCTGCTGACATACTCGGGCGTATATTTGGGAAGGATCACCTTCAGTCCTTCATATCCTTCCGTTCTTTTTTCAATAAAGGAACGATCTTCCCATCCCTGACTCAGAATGATATGCATCAGCCCGTTGACCAGCGTGATGTCTGTTCCGGGCCGCAGCCGCATCCAGACTTCGGCAAACCCGGTCAGCTCAATTCCCCTCGGATCGGCTACAATCAGTCTGCAGCCGTTGAGTACTGCCTGCTTGATCTTGCCGCCGATGACGGGATGGGCTTCAGTCGTATTGGAACCGATCACAAAAATAACCTTGGAATGCGGTATTTCACCAATTGAGTTCGTCATAGCTCCCGAGCCAAATGAAGTGGCCAGACCGGCCACAGAGGGAGCGTGTCAGGTCCGGGCGCAATGATCGATGTTATTGGTCCCGATCACTGCGCGCATCAGTTTTTGCATCAGGTAATTGTCTTCATTGATACAGCGTGCTGAGCTTAAAGCACCCAGCGAATCAGGACCGCTCTCAGCCTTGATTGCCGTAAATTTCTCTGCGATAAGGTCAAGGGCTTCGTCCCAGTCCGATTCGACCAGTTCACCGTCTTTTCTGATCAGCGGCGCTTGCAGGCGGTTTGGGCTGTGGATCGTATCATATCCAAACCGTCCTTTCACGCACAGTGCCCTGCCATTGACCGGTGCATCGGAACTGGAGGTTACGCCGATCACTTTGCCGTCCTTGACGTTCAGATCAAAATTGCAGCCTGTTCCGCAGTAAGGACACGTGGTCCGAACCTTTTTGATTTCCCAGGGGCGTCCTTTGCCGATCATTTGTTTTTCAGTCAGTGCGCCAACCGGACAAACGGCCAGACATGAGCCGCAGAATACACAATCCGAGTCACCATACGGCAGGTTAAAAGCAGGCCCGACCTGGGTTTCAAAACCGCGTTTGGAATAATCCAGAACATCATTGACCTGAATCTCGGCGCAAGCCCTCACGCATTTGCCGCATAAAATGCATTTATTCATATCCCGAAAAATGAACGGATTGCTGTCATCCGGGTCAGAGCAGCGTTTCTCTCCCTGAAAAGTATTTCCTTTAACCTGATATTCATAGGCATAACGGGAAAGATCGCAGTCACCCATCTTTTCGCAGGTTAGGCAGTCAATATCATGGTTCGCTAAAATCAATTCCAGGATAGTTCTGCGGGCTTCCCTAATTTCCGGTGTTGAAGTCCTTATGACCATCCCCTGTTGTACTTCCATCGTACATGCTGTAGCCAGGTTTCGCATGCCTTCTACTTCGACCATGCACAACCTGCAAGCGCCCCAGTTGGTCAGTTCGGGAGCATGGCACAGTGTCGGAACAAAAATCCCGTTTTTCCGGCAAGCTTCCAAAATCGTAGATTTTGCTGAGGCCAATACAGTTTTTCCGTCAATTTGGAGTTGAACCTTTTCCACACTCTCACTCCTTTTTCACTTTTCATCCAAGCAAACAATACAAATCACTCGACATTCAAATAAACGAATACCAGATCAGCCATTCCTAGGCTTATCTGGATAACCATTTGAAATACTAAGCTAAGCTGATTGCATTAAATTTGCATTTTTTCAGACAAGCCCCGCATTTAATGCATTTCTGCGTATCGATCACATAGGGTGTCTCTTTATCCCCGGTGATGCAGCCGACCGGACAGACTTTGGAACATTGCCCGCAGCGCTTGCATTTTTCATTGTCGACCGTATATTCCATCAGCGCGGTACAGGCATGTGCCGGACATCGTTTCTCAAAGATATGGGCTTCATATTCGTGACGGAAATAGCGCAGTGTCGCGAGCAGTGGATTCGGGGCTGTCTGACCAAGACCACACAGTGATGTCCGTTTGATAACCTTGGCCAGATTTTCCAGCGTATTCAGGTCCTCAGCTTGCCCCTCACCCTTGGTGATCCGGACCAGGATTTCCAGAAGCCGCTTCGTTCCTTCCCGGCAGGGTGTACACTTGCCGCAGGATTCCTTCTGGGTAAAGCTTAAGAAAAAACGGGCAATATCGACCATACATGTCGTATTATCAAGGATAACCAGTCCACCTGAGCCAACCATTGCTCCTGCGGCGGTCAGATTATCATAATCGACTTCAATATCCAGCATTTCCTCGGGCAGACAGCCTCCGGAGGGCCCCCCGATCTGAACAGCCTTAAATTGGTTCCCGTCCTTGATCCCGCCGCCGATATCAAAGATGATGTCCCTCAGCGTGATCCCCATCGGCACTTCCACCAGGCCGGTGTTATTGACCTTGCCGGTCAGAGCAAATATCTTGGTGCCTTTGCTTTTTTCAGTGCCAAATTGCGTATACCAGTCTGTGCCATTCCGTAAAATATACGGTACATTGGCCCAGGTCTCGACGTTGTTAATATTAGTCGGTTTTCCCCAGAGGCCTTTGACGGCAGGGTAGGGAGGCCTGACCGTCGGCATCCCGCGCTTGCCTTCGATGGAAGCAATCAGGGCCGTCTCCTCGCCACAGACAAAAGCGCCTGCACCGGCTTTGATCTTTAGTTTGAAGTTAAATCCGGAATTCAGGATGTTATTGCCCAGTAATCCGTTTTCCTCAGCCTGGGCAATCGCGGTTCTCAGCCTGTCGATCGCGAGCGGATATTCGGCCCGGCAGTAGATATAACCCTCGTCAGCGCCAATCGCGTAAGCGCCGATCAGCATTCCTTCAATCACCGCATGCGGGTCTCCTTCAAGAACGCCCCTGTCCATGAATGCACCGGGGTCTCCTTCATCGGCGTTGCAGATCACATATTTTTTCGTGCCCTCTGACTGGCGGCATAGACTCCATTTAAGTCCTGTCGGAAAACCTGCACCTCCGCGGCCTCTCAAGCCTGATTTTTTGACTTCCTCCACAACCTCGTCCGGGCTCATGGTTTGAATCGCTTTGGCCAAACCCTTGTAGCCATCTTTAGCGAGATAATGGCTGATTTCCTCCGGGTCGATCTTGCCGCAGTTATCAAGGATGATCCGTTTCTGTTTGGCAAATAAATTCACGGTCTCAAAATTTGCCGCGAGTTTCCCCGATACCGGATCCTCGTAAAGAAGTCTTTCAACTTTTTCATCACGTATAATATCTTTTTCGATGATTTCGGAAATGTCCTCCGCTTTAACCTTCGTATAGAAAGTCTTGTCCGGTTCAATGATCACGGTCGGCCCTTGTTCGCAAAAACCATGACAGCCCGTAGAGCGGACGTCAGCCGTATGGATGCCTCTTTCAGCCAATCCTTCCCTGAGTAGATCGATTAATGTCTGGGAACCCGAAGAAAAGCAGCCTGTTCCATTGCAGACCAGAACCTGCTTATTTTTTCTGTCTGGTTCCAGGATCAAAGACATTAGTTTCTGCCTCTGCTGTTTGCAGGAAACATCGTCATGGCACAACGGCCCTTCCGTCCTGCATTGAACATAATCGGAACAGGGAGTGGATGCTGTATGATGACATTTTTCACAACACGGGTTCGCTAAAACCTTCATCGTTTCCCCTCCCTTATTTAAATCTTTTCAGAATATCCGGCACCAGGCCGGAATTCATATTCCCAAAAACCTGACCGTTGATGGTCATGACAGGAGCCAGGCCACAGGCTCCAATACAAGCAACGGTTTCCAACGTGAATCTTTGATCAGCGGTAGTCTCTCCGGCAACAATTGCGAGTTCACGTTCAATCTCAGAAAGTACTTTCTGAGCGCCCCTGACGTGACAGGCCGTTCCCATACAAACCCGGATCAAATTACGGCCTGTTGGTTTCAGTCTGAACTGAGCATAGAAAGTAACGACGCCAAATACTTTTGCCTCAGGAATCTTCAGTCCTTTGGCAATGGCCCGCATGACGGCCTCAGGAAGATAACCATACACTTCCTGAGCTTCCTGGAGAACCGGAATAAGAGCACCATCATGACCCTGATAAGCAGAGAGGATCTCATTCAGCCTGTATTGGTTGGAATCGGCAAATACTGCCTCTTGTTTAGAGTCACAACACTTACACATATTCACTCTCCTTAAATTGTCATAATCTTCGCAAATATGATTATGGAACATAGATTACACCATTTTCTGTAAGCAGTAAAGACATTTTAAAATCGTGATCCTCTGCTGCAATTTTTTCAACCAGCTGGCAATCGTACGCCAAACCGACGATGCAGACGTCTTTCCTTAATTGAGGTAGAAAACGGTCATAAAAGCCTTTGCCGAAACCAATCCTTTCGCCTTGCCTGTCGAATACGACACCCGGAACCAGAATCAGATCAATTTCTTCTGGGGGTACCGGATGCAAGCGATCAGGACGCGGCTCTCTGATCCCAAAAGTCCCTGACTGCACATCATCTTTAACATTTCTGATCTCACACGGAATGATAGTTTCCCCCTGACATAACGGAATGATCAGCTTTTTTCGTGCTTCGAGCGTTTCTTCGGCAACCCCGGTAGTTTCTGCTTCATCCCAATAATTTAAGTACATCATAATTATCTCAGCGTTCTGATAAGCTGGCAAAGACATTATATTCCTCTGAATCCGATCATTTTTTTGCCTACGTTCATCAGCTGTCATGACCCTCCTGATTTGAAGAACTTTTTTTCGGAATAAATCTTTTTCTTTTTCGTTCACGTTCTGCTTCCTCCTGGTCATATGTCTGCATTATAGAGCAAAATTAATCAAATTTTCGACATTAATCACTTCTAAAATTGCAATTTCCTAACAATGATGTTCGTTTAGCATTTTTCCCCTAAGAAATTATCCCCATCCGCAGTAGCCAAAGAACAAGTTTTTTCATGGTTTATCCACATTATCCACAACCGTTGTGGATAAATATTGCATCCTATGTTTTTCTTATACCTATTCTTTTTTGTCGATTTTTTCACCATAATAAATAAAAAATATAAAGTTTTTGATAATTTTGATAATTATTAATGAATAATCGAATATAAACTGATGTAACTGCGTCCTCCAATTTTACAGATTTAAGCCAGGAACTGCATTTAACTTCCATGAAGCATAATCATCATTCATAAAGCGATAATAACCGGCTAGTGCAATCATCGCACCATTGTCGGTACAGTATACCGGCGAAGGATAAACAAAAGAGATCCCGCGGTGATCCAGTTCCTGCTGCAGCGCTTGCCGCAAATTGCTGTTTGCTGCAACCCCGCCGGCCAGGGCCAAGGTCTTAACCGGATATTTTTCCAAGGCCCGGAGGGTTTTCTGCACAAGCACCTCCACAACGGCAGCCTGGAAAGAAGCTGCCAGGTCGGCAGTATTCAAAACTTCGCCCTTCATCCGGGCCCTGTTTAAGGTATTAAGAACCGAGGACTTTAACCCGCTGAAACTAAAATCAAAGCTCCCGGTCTCCAGCATCGCTTTGGGAAAATCAAAAGCTGCTGCGTTTCCTTGGAAAGCAGCTTTCTGGATATTCGGACCGCCCGGATATCCAAATCCGAGCGCCCGGGCTACTTTGTCAAAGGCTTCCCCGGCAGCATCATCCCTGGTTCTGCCGATCACTTCATAGTCTAGATGCCCCCTAAAAATAATCAGATTGGTATGTCCGCCGGATGCCAAAAGCGCCAGCAGCGGGAAACGCAAGCCCGGATGCTCCAAGAAATTGGCATAAACATGCCCCTCCAGATGGTTGACGCCGATTAAAGGAATGTCTGCTGCATAGGCCATGGCTTTGGCAGCAGATACTCCCACCAGGAGAGACCCTACCAGCCCCGGGCCGTACGTCACTGCAACCGCAGAAAGATCTTTAAATCCCATACCTGCTTGTCCGAGGGCCTCTGCAACTACCTGGCTGATATGCAGACAGTGTTCCCGTGATGCTATTTCCGGGACAACGCCGCCATACTTTTGATGGGTACCAATCTGAGATGAGATGATGTGACTTTTTAAATCCGTACCGTTGGCTAGGACTGCCGCCGACGTCTCATCACAACTCGTTTCAATACCTAAAATTATTACATTCTTGTTATTGTCCACAATACTCCTCCAACGAGACCAGTTAAGTTCTACTAGAGACTGGCCCACATAATCAGTGCATCCTCCTGGTTGTCGGAATAGTACCCTTTGCGTACTCCGGCGGCCTTAAAACCTAATTTCTCATACAGATTCCGCGCCGCCTGATTAGATACCCGGACTTCCAGTGTAAACCGCAGCACGCCTTTGGCAATCATCTGATAAATCACGTTTTTCATCAGGTATTCACCCCAGCCCTTACCGCGGCATCCCGGCCAGATTGCAACATTTGTAATATGGCCCTCTCCCATGACGATCCAAAGCCCTATATAGCCAATAACCTTGTGATCCAGTTCTAGGCAAAAATAATTGGCTAAAACATTATTTTTCAGTTCTGATGTAAAGGACTCCGTTGTCCATGGCGTGGCAAACGATACTTCCTCAATCGCCACAATGGATGGGATATCCTCAAGCTGCATAGGACGAACGATAGCCTCCGCCTCAGGTTCCCTATTCTGTTCGGCCTGACCTCTTTTTAACATTTTTATCACCTGAATATCAGTATTCTTTTTAATGATGTTTCAGAATTATAGTATGTTGAGAATACCAATATGACTACTGCATTGTACCTTGTTTCTTAAGATAATTGGTTTCAGCTTCTGAGAGACGAATATAAATGGGTTCCAGGGCCTGAAAATTCCCGTCAAAGCATCTTGCCTTCCACTGTTCCCAAACCTCACATGCTGCATAGGCTCCTCTGGGCAGGTACTGGTATTCGGACAGCAGAACGGCCTGGCTGCCGAGTTGTTCCTCCAGAAATTTTCTGGCTCCGGTAACCGCATCCCCAACAAAAAAACAAGGTTTTTGAAGTTCCTTCAACTTCGCTGTGAGCGCCTCCGGCGTAACAGCCTTCGGCCCGTCCAGGCACTCTCTGCCTTCCCGCCAAATATAGCGGGCATAATACCATTCATTTTTACGGGCGTCAAGGATCACAACGGTTTCTTCCGGCCTGCCCTTTCCGGCCCAGGCTAGCGTATCCAGCGAAGTAATTCCGACCAAAGGGATATTGAGGACCTGTGCAAGTCCCTGGGCTGTGGCAATTCCGATCCTGATGCCGGTAAACGACCCCGGACCCCGGACTGCGCCGATAAAATCAAGATCCACGGGTTTCCAGTCGGCAGCATTCAGCAGCTGATCCAGCATCGGGATCAGTCTTTCAGAATGGGTTTTTCCAGTGTTCAGAAATCCCTCTCCGACCAGCCTGCCATCCTGACCCAGGGCCAGCGCAGTCATCTTTGTCGTTGTATCGATTGTCAGATATTTCATAAGCCTCACTGCTCTTAATTATTTTTTCTTAGGACCACAGATTTATTCTAAAGCTTTTTAGCAAGTATGATGTCAAAAATTGAGCATAATTAAACGTGTTTGATCACCGCTTCCCTGAATTCTGATTTCGAGCCTGTCTTCCGGCAGTAAATCCACAATGATTTCCGGCCATTCCAGCAGACAGACACAGTCATCCCGGAAATAATCGGCAACACCAATGATTTCTGCTTCTTCCGGGTAGCGGAGCCTGTATAAATCCATATGAATCAGTTTCAGTCCATCAATTTTGGTACTGTATTCCTGAATTAAGGTAAATGTCGGACTTGTCATGGTGTCCGTAACCCCGAGCCCTTCACCGAGCCCTTTTGCCAGGACTGTTTTACCCGAGCCCAGATCTCCATAAAGACAAATGACCGTGCCTTCCCGGATACTTTGTCCGAGCAGTTTTCCGAGAAGAAAAGTCTCCTCAGAACTTGTCGATTCAATCAGCCGTTCCATATTTTCACGCTCCCGTCTCACTCGGGCTTTACGATCAGACCATTGATCAATACTGTACGGGGCGTGGCCTCAAAATTGAGCGGCTTGCCCTCCCATACGACAATATCAGCATCTTTTCCTACTTCCAGAGATCCGACTCTGTCAGCTACTCCGAGTATTTCAGCCGGCCAGATCGTGATTGCTTTCAGCGCATCTTCTTCCTCAAGTCCGTTGCGGACAGCCATCGCTGCACACAGCGGCAGATGCTCGATAGGGGTGACGGAATGATCAGTGATGATCGCTATTTTAAGTCCTGCTTTGTTCAATACTCCCGGCGTGCTGAATGTTTTATCTTTAAGCTCTACTTTAGCCCTGTTTGTGAAAGAAGGACCGACAGCCGCTGGATAGCCATACTGCTGAAGAACATCGGCAATTTTATGCCCTTCAGTACAGTGATCCAGAACAAGGTCCACGTCAAACTCGCGGGCTATACGGATAGCAGTCATGATATCATCTGTCCTGTGGGCATGCGCTCTGAGCGGTATTTTTTTGTCCAGTACAAGATTGATGGTTTCAAGCCCCAGGTCCCGTTCAGGAAGTTTGTCCAAATCCTTTTGGCCTTGTTCCAATTTCTCCCGATAGTTTTGAGCATCCACCAACGCCTGCCGGAGCAAGGCTGCAGTTCCCATCCGCGTCATCGGCATTTTTTTCTGTTCTCCGTATACAAATTTGGGGTTTTCACCAAACGCAATTTTGAGTCCCGCAGGATCTCTCAGGATCATTTCTTCGACCACACGACCCGCCGTTTTGACAACAACACCTGTACCCCCAATGACATTTGCACTTCCGGGGCAGGTAAAAGCAGCGGTGACTCCTCCGAGCCGTGCATCCCTGAAGCCTTCATCTTCAGGATGAATTCCGTCAATTGCACGAAGTTCTGGGGTCAGGGGATCCGTCATTTCATTCAGGTCGTCACCTTCATGCTGATAGATTTCTTCTCCAATCCCGACGTGGCAGTGCGCATCAATGAAACCAGGCAAAACCCATTTTCCCCTGGCGGACACAATATGTACCGGCTCTTCTGTACTTAGGCCAAACATTTCTCTGAACGCACTTTCTTCGTCTTCATCTGCCTCCGCAGCCGAATGCTTTATAATTTTTGCAATTTTACTGTCTTTGACCAAAATACTCCCTGTAAATTCAGGCTCTCCGGTCATCGGCTTGATATTTCCGCCGGCAATAATGATCTGTTGATTGCTCATATGAAATATTTCCTCACTTTAAGGTATTATCGTACAAATACATTATAATGGCTATTTAAACGCCTTCACGCTTCCTGTACCGTCGTCCATGCTGCGCTCACAGCGAAACTGTGGCCCCCAGACTGATTTATAGAGTTTTTTTCAGAAGATCTTCATGCCTGAATGTTACTCTTTGTATGAAGTTATTTCAAGAATGATTTATTAAATATCCTTCATCGAGAGGCTGACTCGACCTCTGGCGTGATCAATACTGAGGACTCTGACCTTCACGATATCGCCGACCGAGATAACTTCCATCGGATGTCTGACATAACTGTTGCTGAGTTCCGAAATATGAACCAATCCGTCATTCTTGACGCCAATATCGACGAATGCGCCAAAGTCAACAATGTTCCTGACCGTCCCTTCCAGACTTATTCCTACCTGCAGATCCTCCAATTTAGTGATATCTTGACGCAGCAGCGGGCGCGGCAGGTCTTCACGCGGATCCCTCCCCGGTCTCAGCAAAGCCTCGAGAATATCTTTAACAGTCGGTACGCCTGCCTGAAGTTCCTCAGCCAACTCCTCAGCGCTGAAACCTCCCAACGCAGCGCGCACCTGCTCCGGATTTGTTTTGAGGTTCATCGCTGTTAAATTGGCTTTCTTCAGGATTGCCGAGGCGACATCATAAGACTCTGGATGAACCGGTGTGTTTTCCAGACAATTATTTCCATCCGGCAACCGGATAAAACCGGCACATTGTATATAGGTCTGCTCCCCGAGCCGGGATACCTTCTTCAGTTCTTCCCTGCAACGGAATTTGCCGTTCTTCTCCCTGTAGGAAACAATATTTTTGGCGACTGTATAATTCAATCCGGAGACAAATTTCAGAATAGACGGAGAAGCTGTATTCAAGTTGACTCCGACTGTATTGACGCAGGATTCGACGACACCGCCCAGCGAGCTTTCCAAAACCCTAGGCTGGATATCGTGCTGATACTGACCAACGCCGATTGCTTTCGGTTCAATCTTGACAAGCTCAGCCAAAGGATCCTGCAATCTGCGGGCGATGGATACCGCGCTTCTCAGCGAAAGATCAAAATCCGGGAATTCTTCTTTGGCCAGTGGCGAAGCCGAATATACCGAAGCCCCTGCCTCGCTGACAATAATGTATTCCAACGGAAGCCCGCTTTCCCGGATGAATTCGGTGACAAGCTCCTCCGTTTCGCGGGAAGCTGTTCCATTGCCGATTGCAATAATCTGGACGCCATACTGCTCCACCACTTTGGCAATGAGCTGTTTGGCTTCTTGCTTTTTATTCTGTGGAGGGTTTGGATAGATCACCCCTACCTCTCCAAGCTTTCCTGTATCATCGATCAGCGCCCACTTACAGCCTGTCCTGTAACCGGGATCGAGCCCCATGATCACTTTATCTCTTACCGGCGGCTGCAGCAGAAGCTGCCGCAAGTTGGCGGAAAACACTTTGACAGCTTGTTCTCCTGCCCTGCTGGTAATCTCGGCCCGGATCTCCCTTTCGATTGATGGGTAGATCAGCCGCTTATAGCTATCCTGCAAGGCCTCTTTCATCAACTCCTGGCAGGGGCCCCCCTGCAGGTATTTCTTTTCCAGTAATTGCAGAATCTTATCCGCTTCAATCTCAAGCCCTACGGAAAGGAATTCTTCCTTTTCTCCTCTGTTCAAAGCCAGAACCCGGTGCGGCGGAATTTTACGGACAGGTTCCTTATATTCATAGTACATCTCATACGGCGAACGCTCTTCTTTTTTTGCCTTGGCTGTGATTTCTGCCCATTCATAGATCCTGGTCCGGACTAGTTTTCTTGTTTCCGCATCATCGGAAACGTTCTCGGCAATTATATCCTGGGCCCCGCTCAAGGCCTCAGCAGCATCATGGACACCCAAATCGGGATTAAGATACTTAGCGGCCTCTTCCTGCAGGCTTCCTTCGGCAGGCTGGTTGAATAACCAATCCGCCAGAGGCTCCAAACCCTTTTCTCTGGCTATCGAGGCCCTGGTTCTTTTTTTCTGCTTGTACGGCCGGTACAAGTCTTCGACTTCCTGCAGTTTGGCGGCAGCTTCTATTTTGGATCTCAAACCGTCATCTAGCTTGCCCTGTTCGTTAATCAAGCGAATGACTTCCTCTTTTCTGAGCTCCAGGTTCCTGATATATTCCAGCCGATCTGCCATGGTTCTGAGTACAGTTTCATCCAATTCTCCGGTTGCTTCTTTGCGGTAGCGTGCAATAAACGGAATGGTATTCCCCTGGTCCAGGAGCTTTACCGTTTCCCCGACCTGCCAGGTTTTCAATCCTAACTCCCTCGAAATGACGCTAATAAAGTCCATTATGTTTTTTCCTCCAATCATGGGAACATGGGGACGTTTCTTTTGCCCCTTCGAGGGGATAAAAGAAACGTCCCCATGTCTCCCCTCCGTATAAAAAACAGCGTCAGGTGTTAGAAGCCTGTACGCTGCGTTATTCCGTACTATGTAATTTGGCCTCATCCATTGAAATCCTTCAGATCTCTGTCAGCCCAAGGCTTATTTCAATAGCTTCATCAACCCTGAGCATTACTTCCTCATCGAGCACTGCGACTTTTTCCTTCAAACGGCTCTTATCGATCGTTCTGATTTGTTCAGTCAAAATAACAGAATCTCTTTCCAAACCACTTCGTTTCGCTTTGACTTCCACATGGGTCGGCAGTTTGGCTTTTGAAATCTGGGATGTAATCGCTGCGATAATTGTTGTCGGGCTATACTGGTTTCCAATATCATTCTGAATAACCAAGACCGGCCTGGTGCCGCCTTGTTCAGAACCTACAACGGGGTTTAGTTCCGCATAAAAAATCTCCCCGCGTTTAATACTCATACCCGACACTCCAAGCTAGTTTCCCTTCATAACGCATGGTTGCCTCTTCTTCAGCCTGGCATAAATCTACTGCCATCGACAGGTTGATTTGAGCCATTTCAACATATCCCTGCCGCATCTGCTCTCGTATTCCTGCTTTTCGCCGTTCAATCAATACACTGTAAACAGCTTCTTTGATAAAATCACTCCGGTTTAACTTCTCTGACGATACGATTTCGTCTACTTCCTCAATAATGCTTTCCGGCAAACATACAACAATACGCCTAGTCTCTGCCAAGCAAGGCACCCCCTTCATGGCCACGGAAGGCCCCATTAAGCAATCCTATTTTATTATAGCGACTCACCCTCTAAAGTGTCAACGAAGACACGGCCGGGTACAAGCAATATTCAATCATTCTTTCTGATTTTCAGCATGTAATTTTTTCCTATTGGAATCCTATTTAGATCCGGTTATGGATCCTGCCGTAAGAAAACGCTCTATAACCGCATGATGTGCTGCTTTTTCCAGAGAGTCTTCTAGCATTTGAAGCTGATAAGCCGGATCCTTTCTTCTTGTCGCCAGACCCAGCAGCAGGTCGGCAATATGGGGATTTTTAGGCAGCAACGGTCCATGAAGGTAAGTTCCAAAAACATTTTTATACCGTACACCCTCCTGTAAATCCTCTCCGTTATTGCCATAACCCCTCAGCACTCTTCCCAAGGAATTCAGCTCTGGTCCAAGATAGGTCTTCCCGGAATGGTTCTCAAATCCGACCATGGTATTGTGCACCCCAACTTCATCGGACTGCCGGGAAATGTTTTCTGACATGGAACCCAAAAGCTCAGATGACATTTCAACAATGGCATTGCCGATCAGTCGTTTATTTCCAGCAATAGTATAGAAGTCCAGTATGCCTAGTCCCGAAATTTTCTCCCCGTCTCCGGTCTGATAATACTGCCCCAAAAGCTGGTAACCGCCGCAAATGGTCAACATGACAAGTCCATCGTCGATCGCTGCTTTAAGCTCTGAGGATCTTGTGCTTAAATCCTGAACCAAAAGGCTTTGCTCCCGGTCTGAGCCGCCCCCTAGAAAAAGAATATCCGCCTCGGAAAAATTCATTTCTTCCCCCAAAGATATTCTGCGTATCTCGACATCAATGCCGCGCCACCTGCATCTGGCAGCCAGCGCTAGAACATTTCCTCTGTCGCCGTATAAATCAAGCAAATCCGGATAAAGATGAAAAATGGTGAGCTTCATATATTTACCGCCTTACGCTGTTTTTCTCCGGTTTTTCTTCTCACCAGAATATCCCGCATCGGGAAAAGGGCAGTGTAGGTTGGCAGAATAAATACGGCTTCTCCCTCTGCTATGCTTGCAGCCGCCTCAACCGCTGACACCGTGTTGGCGCTTGGCTGTTCCAGCATCTCCACCGCTTTTTCCAGAGAATGTTCCATTGTAATTCTGTCTTCCTTAATTCCGGCATACTTCAGTCGCAAAGCCATGTCCTCAGCTCTTAAACCGGAGCATATGATTTGTTTCACGTCATCCTGACGCAAAGCCAAAATTTCAAAGTCGACATCCCATAACCAAGATATATCCCGGCCATCGGCCGCCAGATCGTTAATCGCAATCAGCAAGCGGACAGACCGAGGCAGTTCTGCAATGGTATGGATGACCTGATTAAAACCTGTTGGATTTTTCACCAGGGTCAACGTTGCCTCACATCCGGGAAGCGAAAACTGTTCCATTCGCCCGGCATCGGAAACATACCGGTTCAGTCCGGCA
Organism: Dehalobacter sp.; assembly: GCA_023667845.1. Taxonomy (NCBI): domain Bacteria; kingdom Bacillati; phylum Bacillota; class Clostridia; order Eubacteriales; family Desulfitobacteriaceae; genus Dehalobacter; species Dehalobacter sp. The sequence goes on from JAMPIU010000073.1 coordinate 90,256, forward strand.
CCAATATCCTCTCTGGATATCTGCAGACGGTCCGCAGCACAGAAAGCTGCCAGTGCGTTATACAGATTATAATACCCTTGCAAAGGTACCTGATAGACGCGGTCGTCATGGTCATCATCTATCCTGAACGAGATCTCCCTGCTTTCCACTTTGACTTCTTTCGTTTCAATATAAGGATCAGGCCGGCTGAAACCGCAGCCAGGACACCTATAGTACCCTAACTGACCGTAATGAAACAGCGTGTAAGACAATTCCTGACCACAGTGCGAACAGTATCGTCCTTCCCGCGTTTCCGTGCTGTCGGCAGAGCTTGTGGGCAGTGTGCTTACCCCAAAGTAAAATACACCTTTCCGGCCGGTTCCGATCTGAGCAACTAGCGGATCATCCGCATTCAGCACCAGTTCTGTTGCGGCAGGCAGCGACTCTTTTACCAGCTTGATCGTCGTATCCAATTCGCCATACCTATCCAACTGATCCCGAAAGAAATTCGTAATCACAGCAAGTCGTGGAGTCAGCTGCCTGCATAGCCCCGGCAGTGTAGCCTCATCCACTTCGAGCAGCAGGACAGAAGCTTGCGGCATGCCGGCAAATGTAGTATTCTGCAGTAATACTCCTGTAATCCCCGTAAGCATATTGGCCCCTTCCCGGTTAAAAGCAATCTTTTTTCCGGCTGTCTTCAGGATGGAAGCGAGTAGGTTGTTCGTTGTCGTTTTGCCGTTGGTCCCCGTAATAATCACCGCGCCTTCCGCAAAACTGGAAGCCAAAAGGCCAATAATATTGGGGCAAATCTTAAGCGCAATAAATCCAGGGAAGGTTGTGCCTTTCTTCCCCAAAAGCCGCATCAATATCAATACGATTTTTCCTGTCCAAAGCGCCAGGTAGAAACGGATTTTCATCAGGAGCTGCTCCTTATTTTTTAGTTGTTGTAACAACATACTTCTTTGTTATTTCCAAACATTCTTAAACATCCCTATTAATATAACCTAACTTACACCTAAAATAAACAGCAACTTAAGGGCTTGCTTGTTTTTCAAGAAAATTTGACTGGTGCCAAGCTTTTAGCGGCAGGCCCTTCTCGACAAAAGCTGTCCTGGAATCTATAATATTTTTAAAGATAAAAAGCAGGGAGCAAGCAATCCTATGATCATTCCCTATCGGGGCGTTAGGCCGTCGGTGGCAGAAACTGTCTATGTGGCGGACGGCGCAAAAATCATTGGCAGCGTAACCATCGGGGACCACGCAAGTATCTGGTTCAATTGTGTTCTGCGCGGAGATATTGCCCCGATTACCATCGGTCAAAGAACAAACATTCAGGACTTAAGTGTTATCCATGTGAATACCGATCTGCCGACACTTATTGAAGATGAGGTTTCTGTCGGCCATGGTTGTATCCTCCACAGTTGTACGATTCGTAAAGGCTCTCTGATCGGGATGGGTGCAATCATCATGAACGAAGCTGTCATTGGTGAAAATTCGATTGTGGGCGCTGGCTCCCTGGTCCCGGAAAGAAAGATATTTCCTCCAAAATCACTGATTCTTGGCTCTCCCGCCAGGGTAATCAGAGAAATTACCCCGGAAGAATTGATATCCATTCGCCAAATAGCAGAGAGGTACGTGGCCAAAGGCCAGGAATATCTTTTTCAATGATACCCGATATAGTTATTGTCTTTGCCGTAAAAAAAAGATAGCTGAAATACTTTATCAACTATCTTTTTTATCTGTTTTTTTGTAAGCGTAATGCCCGGTTAGTTGTATACCGATAGCTAAAAATGGTTTACTGTTTCACGACCACAATACTGTCCCCCGGTTTAATCCATCCCGGAGACAGGACTTTGGTAAAAATCCCCTCACGCGGCATCACGCAGTCCCCGGCAAGCCGTTTAATGGCGCATCCGCTGTTATGGCATTGTTTGCCGATCTGGGTCACTTCCATCAGCGTCTCACCGATTTTAAGCTTTGTACCAATGGGAAGCTCATACAGAATAATGCCTTCGGTCGTGAGGTTTTCCGCAAATCTACCGTTATCCAGCCCGGTGAGTCCGGCCTGTTTTAATTTTTCAACACTTTCTGTCCCAAGCAAGCTGACCTGTCTGTGCCAGTTGGCAGCATGCGCATCCCCTACTAAACCATGATCCACTTTAAAATAGCCTTTTTCAATTTCTTGCTTCGGAACCCCTGTTGTTTCACTAATATTGACAGCAATTATTTTTGGCATTCGGGTACCCCTTCCTTTAAGACAAATATTTCTCGACGATAAGATCCGCTACAGCTTGATAATCGTTGATATCGATCACCGGAACCGGAACTGCAAGATCATTGATATCCGTGATAACACCAATTAAATTCTCCAAAGGTGAAACAATAGCGGTGCCTACTTCTCTTCGTACAACTTCAAACCGTGGTCTTTGGGACATTTTGAATCCTTCAACCAGGATGATATCGATGTCTTCAATCATCGCAATCACATCTTCAATATCTTTCTTCATCTCGGTTTTCTGAATGATAGCATATTGGTCTGGCCCGATAATCGCCGTAGATCTTGCACCTGCCTCGGCAAACCGCCAACTGTCTTTACCTGGTTGATCGATATTGAAGCGGTGAGCATCGCTCTTGATCACACCGACCTTGAAGCCGCGTTCCGTCATTTCTCTGATGAGCTTTTCCAAGAAAGTTGTCTTTCCGGTACCTGATTTCGCAGCAACAAAACATATGACTGGAACATCATTCACAGTGCTCTCCCCCTGTCTGTTGTTTGTTAAATTGGCTGCGCACACTCTTCGGCAGTCCCTTTTAGAATTTCTATACCGTGCTCCAACGACTGCAGAGCAACAGTCAGACATTCTTTAACACCTTTAGGGCTTCCCGGTAAATTGATAATCACGGTTTTGCCTCTGATCCCGGCGGCCGCTCTGGAAAGCATCGCTCTGGGCGTGACCTTCAGGCTCTCCAGTCTCATCGCCTCGGGAATTCCCGGAGTGAGCCTTTCGACGACAGCCAGCGTAGCTTCCGGGGTCACATCCCTCGGTGAAAACCCAGTTCCTCCGGTCGTGAATATCACATCAACTTTGCATTCGTCGGCATATTCAATCAGCTTGGCTTCAATGATCTTCTGTTCATCCGGAACAATTTCCAGAATCCTAACTTCCCAGCCGATCTCTTCAACCATATTTTTAATGACCTGCCCGCTTAAGTCCTCGCGTTCTCCTCTGGATCCTTTGTCACTGGCTGTGATAACACCTACAGTGATCATCGTCTTTCACCTCTTTAAAGTTTTTTGAATAGTACGTCTGTCATTTTTGTTCTGGATATCTTGTTCATTTCTTGTTCATAATTTGTTATTTATTAAGTCTCTTAAATATTTTATTTTGTTTTATCCGACCGGACATAATTGCCGCTTTTGCCGCCGGACTTGCTGACCAGACAGATATCCCCGATCGCCATATCCTTTTCTGCGGCCTTGCACATGTCATAGATGGTAAGCGCTGCGACAGAAACTCCCGTAAGGGCTTCCATTTCGACGCCGGTCTGGCCGGAGTTATTAACTGTTACCTGAATTTCAATCTTGCTTTCCTGGTCGTTGATTTTAAAAGAAACATCTATTCCCGACAACAGCAGCGGGTGGCACATCGGAATAATATCAGAAGTCTTTTTGGCACCCATGATACCTGCAACCTGCGACACCGCCAGTACATCCCCTTTAGCCATGAGCCCCTCCTTGACTAGCGTCAGGGTTTCAGGCTTCATCCGGATCTCGCCGCGTGCTACCGCCACGCGAGCGGTTTCAGCCTTTCCGCTTACGTCAACCATTCTGGACCTTCCCTCTTCATTGAAATGTGTCAGTTCACTCATGTTATTTTTCACCCGCCTATTTCATGCATATTTCTTATTACCGGCTGATAATCACTGCTCTGGATACAATGCCGGGTAGGTTTTGCCATGATTCCATCCATCAGAAACTTCTCAAGTCCGTTTTCACCGTAATTTCGAATATCGATCTCGACATTGGAATGAAGACATGGTTTCAATTTGCCGTCGGGCGTAATCCTGATTCGGTTACAGTAATTGCAGAAATGGCTGCTTAACGGGCTGATCAGACCAACCTTGCCTTTGCTGTTCGGAAGTTTGTAGAGACGCGCTACGCTGCCATGTCTTTTAAACGGCAACGGGATCAACATCGGTACTCTTTTCAGTATTTCTTCGTTGGACAAGAAATGCTCCTGGCCCCACGCTCCGGCTTCCCCGATCGGCATAAGCTCAATAAAACGAACTTCGATATCATGATCCATCGTCATCGCGACAAAATCTTCGATTTCATTGTCGTTGAATCCGCCAATAAGAACGACATTGATCTTTAATGGGAATAGTTTTGCTTCTTTTGCCGCCCTGATCCCTTCCAGAACATCCTGGACATTACCGGAGCGGGTAATTTCCTTATATTTTGCCGGATCCATGCTGTCAATACTAATATTGACCCGCGTCAACCCAGCCTTTTTCAGGTCATCCGCATATTTTTCCAGAAGCAGCCCGTTAGTCGTGAGTCCCAGTTCCTTGAGTCCTTTGTTTTTCAGCAAGGCAATATTTTGGACCAGATCCATGATCCCTCTCCTTACCAATGGCTCTCCGCCAGTGAGCCTGATCTTGGTGATTCCGAGTTTAACGGCTGTCTCGGCAATTTTCTCCATAGTTTCCAGGCTTAAGATATCGCAGCGTTCTTTTTTCTCAATACCTTCTTCCGGCATACAGTACGTACATTTTAAATTGCATAAATCCGTTACAGATATTCTTAAATAATTGATATCCCTGCCATATGCATCGATCATTATCTCAACTCCCCACTTTACACTCGTATACCCGTACACTGGATGAAAATTCTTATCTGCAGAAATAGCAGTTTGGATATTGACACATCTGGCAGTTCAAACATAAACCGCCTTCCCCCATGCGGATAAAATCATTTTTGTTCAGTGTCTCTCCAGCAAAGATCTTCGGGAGTACCGCATCCAGGACAGTCGTCTTGTAATAGGCGGCAGCTCCGGGTACGCCTAAGATAGGTATCCCATTCAGATAAGCCAGCATAAACATATTGCCGGGCTGAACAGGAACACCATAAGTTACAACATCTGCACCGGTACTCCTGATCGCCCCAGGAGTAAGATCATCGGGATCTACGGACATCCCCCCGGTCATAATAATCATGTCGGCTTTTTGCTCCATATAACCTGTGATCTTCGCTTGAATCAATTCCAATTCATCAGGGCAATATTCCTGACCGATGATTTCCGCGCCAAAATACTCAAGTTTTTTCCTGATCACAGGCCCAAATTTATCTTTGATCCTTCCTTTATACACTTCACTTCCGGTAATCACAATCCCAACCCTGAGCTTTTTATACGGCTCAACATGAAATACCGGACCATAAAGGGTGCATAATTCTTCTACTTTGCAAATATTTTCTTCTTTGGTAACAAGCGGTATAATCCTGGTTGCTGCAACTTTCTGATTAACTTCAACCTTGAAATTATTCGGTAGGGACGGTATCGTAACATGTTCAATCGAATTGATTTCGTGCAGCAATGAGCTTTTGATCCTCAGCAAACCTTTTTGAGTCGAAATCAACGTAGTTTTACCTTCCTGAGGTTCCGAAAAACTGATGTTCTGACCCATGACAGCTTGTGCCATTCTGATCGCAGCATCGTCTTCATGGATTTCATCGGCATTTTCTTCCCAGACGTAGATGTGCTCTTTACCAAGACTCAACAGTTCCTCGATATCTTCCTGCTTGATCACATGATTTCTTTTAAAAGCGGGGCCTTTGAATTCCCCAGGAATCACTTTGGTTATATCGTGGCAAAGGGTCATTCCAACTGCATCCTGGACTGCTATTTTTTTCATTTTTATTCATCTCCTTAGGCCATAAAATCGTATAACAGCTTCTTATTTGATTCCCATTCTTATTGAATTCCAACTTTTTCATTTTGCTTCTATTCAATGATATAAGCGGTTAATTTTTCACCGGCTTTGACTGGTCCGCTCTTTTCCGGAATTTCCGCCAGGATATCACAGCCGAGCATGGAGCGCAGCACACCATTGCCTTGTTCTCCGGTCGATTCCATGATGACCATACCATTCTCGTAAAGCATTCTGCCGCGTAAAAATCTTCGGCGAGGACTTGATTTTCGGAAATCCTTCTTCAGGGTCACTTCAATCTTTCGATAACAATAATCCCTTCTGCCAGTCATTTTTTTAATGTAGGGGACAGCCATCAGCTGAAAAGTTACCATTGCTGCGGCCGGATTGCCTGACAAGCCGATCAGCATCTTCCCGTCCTTCACTGCGGCTAGACACGGTGAGCCCGGTTTAATCTCAATTTTCCAGAAAAGTGTTTCGGCGCCAAGATAATCGGCTGCATGCCGGATCACGTCATAGTCTCCCACCGATACGCCTCCAGTCGTCAGTACCAATTCGGCCTGCTTCCAAGCCTCTTCAACCAGGGCTGCAACATCTTCTTTCTTGTCTTTGCAGATCCCCATCACGACAGGCTCTACACCAAGTGAACGGAGATAGCCTTGGAGTGTATAGCTGTTGCTGTTTCGGATCTTACCGGGAGCTAGAGGCTCCGTTACATCACGCAGTTCGTCTCCGGTAGAGATAATCGCAATTTTTGGACGTTTATAAACCAGCACTTCCGCAATACCGAGGGAGGCCATCAGCCCCATCAGCGGTGCCGTAACAACGGTTCCCTCAGCCGCTATCAGATCACCTACAGCAATATCTTCACCCGCAGGCACGATATCTTCACCGTGCATGAAGGCCTTTGAAACAGATATCTTGCTACCCTGAACTTCTACCTCTTCAAATTTGACAACTGCATCCGCGCCTTCAGGGATCGGAGCTCCTGTCAAAATTTTAATTGCCTGACCCTTGCTGACAGCGTTTTGGGCCGTATAACCTGCCGGCACTTCTTCAATCACCTCAAAGGTGACCGGATTAGCTTCGCTGGCTTCCGCAGTATCTTCGGCCCTGAAAACAAAACCGTCATAAGGTGAACGCGAAAACGGCGGAATGTTTTCCCTGGCAACAATATCCTCTGCCAGCACTCTACCAAGGGTATCCGCTAAATGATTATTCTCCTTTTCGGTCAAAGGACAATAATCAAATATCAAACTTTGGGCTTCTTCCAACGAAATATTTTTTTGCATGCATATCCTCCTTATTAATCACAAAAATCCTGCACGGACATGCAGGATAAAGATTTTTGGCTTGGCAAACAAACCAATTCTTTTCACATCTCCTTCGCAATACAGCAAGTAATAGAATTTCTTCTACTACTCCGTGGACTTTGTCCAGACCTTGCATCCATAGCAGCATTGCAACTTTAGGATCCAAGGCTCGGAGAAAAATATTCTTATGTTGTGATCTGCCGACTCCTTTGCTTATATTCCCTTGCTGAAGGGGTTACCCTACTAGGTGAACACTCCTAGTAGGGTTATATAAAGGGAAGGAACACACCCAAGGGTAATGGCACGGTAAGATAGATTATACTTATCATACTTGTTCCTTATTCAATAATCAATACAAAATATGTGCCAGTTTCAGATTAGATTCGCTTGTCGTCGTGAATAATCGGTCAAACCTTGAAAAATGCCAGTCTTGTTATCACCGAGCATATTTTTATTCCGTTCAGCAATGCTGTCATTTCTCAAAACGAGTCATATTTTGAATTGAATAAAAATTTTCAAAACAGGAATTGGCATGCGTTTTATTTGTTGTTTCACTTGTTATTTTACACCCGTTGTACCCGGCAGTTCAAGCCATTATATGTCCAAGTTCCAACCAAAGGATCAGAAGTTTCAAAGTCACCATTGGTCAGGACATTCGCGTTACTAATCCATAATCCTCCCAGAGTAGGCTCAGATGTTGGCATTTCCGGATACCACCAGCCATATTCTAGGCTAACGACATCATTGCACATCTCCGAAATTTTCAAAGTAAATTCAGCTTTCCCGCGTTCTGTTTCAACCCGCACCCGGCAGCCGTCATCCAAGCCGAGGCTTTTAGCCGTGGCTGCGCTTATTTCTGCGAGTGGTTCAGGATGAACAGCCCGGAACTGGTCGAACTGGTGAAAGCTCGATGCATAAAAAGGCTGAAAACGGGCCCCGGTGACCAGCCCTAACGGGAATTCGGCATTCGGCTTTGGTGTCGGCTTCGGAACCGGCAGTTGGTCCGCCCCGATTTCTTTCAGGAATTCACTGCATAATTCCACTTTGCCGCTAATGGTGGCAAAGCCTCTGGGCTTTCCTGTCTCCGGATCCGTCTCCGCATACTTGTAATACGAATTTGGCTGGTCGTACAGACCGGTACAGCAGTATTCCTCCCACGTAATGCCCGCCGGTGCTAGAGAGGCCTCCTGGGCGTCGCGATATGTTTCCCACGGCCATTCCTGGGGGTCCTGCCCGAGGCGCTGGCCGAGTTCCTTCCAAAAGTAAAAGTCGGCACGCCGTTCATAATAAGGTTCAACGGCCTGATCGCCACCATAAGCAATGTTTGCTGTGCCGGCTTTGGTCTCGATCAAGGGACGCTCCAGGACACCGGCCCCCGGCAGGATATAGTCTGCCAGCATCGAAGTTGGTGTTTGGAATAACTCCAGAACAATTAAAAGGTCCAGACTTTTCAAGGCTTCATAAATCAGATGCGTATCCGCCTGTGTCAGAAGGGGGTTAGACGCCATGACGATCAGGGATCTCACCGGATAAGGCTTCCCTGTCAACATCGCCTTCCAGACCAAGTTCGGATGGGTTGAGGTTAGGTAGCGCATCGGCAGCCTTTTCTGATGCTTCATGGTCAGCTTGCGTACTGAGGCATAGCCTGTGTAGGCCTGCAGACGCAGTTTGTCCTTGGCAATATATTTCGGAGCGAGTGTCCCAGCAAAGCGCTCACTCAGCTCTAGATCAAGTTCGGGAATAAAGTCCGGCATTTCGCTGATATGAGAAGCCCCGGGACGGTCTACATTCCCGGTGATTGCGCGCAGGATGGACAGGGCCCTGTGAGTCGGAACGCTATTCGGTCCAAGCTGGTCAATTCCACGGCCGCTGTGTAACGTTGCCGGACCGCCGGATGCATAAAGACGAGCCACTTCGCTGACCATATCTGCCGAAATGCCGGTAATGCTTTCGACGTAGCCGGGTGAATACGGAAGCAGGTGTTCGGCAAGCTGTTCGAAGCCGTGACACCATGTTTCAACAAATTGCTTATCATATAATTTCTCAGCGATAATCTCATGAAGAATCCCCAGGGCAAGGACCGCGTCTGTTCCCGGACGGACGGCCAGCCAGTGCGTGGCTTTCTGCGCAGACAAGGTTCTTCTCGGATCCACCACAATCAGCGGTTTTCCTGTAAGGCTGAATTCTTTGATTGTCCGCCACAATAAATTGTTGTCTGACTCGGCCGGATTTACTCCCCAAAGGATCAGACAAGATGTTTCTTCGGGACTCAGTTCCATATCGATCGGCCAGCCATACGTCAGCGTGTTGATCCAGATTCCCGGATTCCAGCATATCTGACCAATGCCGATGTTATTCGGACTGCCAAACAGGCTCATAAAACGATGCAAAGGCCAGTAGGTCGTATGAGGGCCGCCGATGCTCGTCGCAAGCACTTCAGGACCGTACTTTTCTTTCAGCAACTTCAGCTTTACAGCAATTTCATCGAGAGCCTGATCCCAGGATATCCGCTCCCACTGTCCGCTGCCGCGTTCCCCAACCCTTTTCAGCGGATAGTTAATCCGTTGGGGATGATCCATCACTTCAGGAGCCATCCGCCAGCGCCTGCAGCCGTGTTGAATGGTCTCGTCTCCAGGAAAACGGGTAGGGTCAGGTCTTACTTCCGTAACTTTTCCATTTTCAACCGTTGCGATCAAACCGCACTGGTATCCGCAGAACCGGCAGTTCGTTTGGACCTCTTTTATTCCTACACAGTTTTTTTGCATAAAAATTCCTCTGTCTTTAAAATATATTATCTGTACATCGGTATTACTGTTCTATCTGTCTAAAAGACCCTATGTTTTTTATATTCGATGTCTTAAATTTTACTCAGTCTCTTCCCATCCATATTCGTCAGTTGGTAGGAGCAGAATGGCACCAAACATCCATCTTTACGAGCTACAGTCATGCTGCATTCCTGTAACCTCTTCAGATCCAGGCTGAACCCATCCATATAATTCATGATCACAACGGTCAAACCGAACCCTAGATCCGGATATTTCCTGAAAGCGATATCCCCCAATACCGACCCCTGCGGGCTGTCCGGGTCGAACGCCTCGATATATTCCTCCCGCGTGATCTTTCGTGTGAACGGCAGAAATTTCCCCTGATCCTCAATGATATACGTTGCTGAAGAGCACAACGGGTGGGAACACCCTAAAGGCAAAAAGTCATAAACCTTAATGAGACCGTTGCTTTGTTCCTCAATCATAAAAATCACGTCCCCCATGGTCAGCCGTTTCTGCATCACGACATCAAAACGGCCCGAACCAAAAGCAGGCTGATAAGCAAGACCGGCGATCACATCCCTGTTCTGCAGCGCGAAATTCAACACATCGCCCATTTGATTCTGGTTGATGCCTTCTATCACGGTCATTGCGAGTACAACCTGAACGCCGGCTTTCCGGCAATTTTCAATCGCCTGTAATTTAATGTACAACAGGTTTTCACCCCTGATTTGTTCATATACTTCGCCGGTTAATCCGTCGAACTGCATATAAATACCGCTGATCCCGGCTTCGGCAAGATTAATGATATAGTCGGGGTTTTGGGCAATCACAACGCCATTCGTATTCACTTCAATATAATCAAAACCAATTCTTCTTCCCATCCGGACAATCTCAGGCAAATTTTTACAGATGGTCGGCTCACCACCGGTCAGCTGAATACTGGTTTGGGGGCCTGACTGTTTCAGAATCGCTTTATACTTATCTTCTATCATCTGAAGGTCAAAGTCATTTTGAGTTACACCCTTAGCGGCTTCGGCAGCCATAAAGCAAACCGGGCAGCGCAGGTTGCAGCGTTCGGTCACTTCGATCTCTGCCAAGGTACAATGGCGAAGATGGGAAGCACACAGACCGCAGTCATTCGGACAGCCTTCTCTGACCTGTCTCGGTAATTGCGGTTTTTTCAGAGGAAGCCGGAAATCGTTCATCCAACGATAGTGATCAACATCCGGCCAAAGATACGTGATGACCGGTCCATGATCAGGGCAGCTCTTTTCCAGATAGACGGCCCTGTCCCGAACGACGACTTCGGCATAAACAACCTTGAGGCAGACCGGGCAGACGCTTTTGGTATGGTCCAAGACAGCGGGATCATTTTTCTGCATGGCTCAATCTCCTTAACTATTTCATTTCGACTGGTACATTGCGAAACCGCTCGTCATTATTCCTGATCACCGGGTAATTCGCTTTCTTTCATTGAATACTTTCATTAAACTTGGTTTTCTATGCAGCATATCTAGATCAATTATAACCATAAAAATATGAACGTAGGAGGATAAAAGTACGAATAAATCTACTAACATCAAAAAGTAGAAAAGTCTTTGATCGCAAAGCATTAAGCAAAAGGTGGTAATGTAAATATAAACGTTAACGTTAAAAACGTTAACGTTTATATTTATTAGAAACGGATTCCTATAAGCTTACCCTTTTAAAATTTTCATGAAATCTTCGTCGCCATGAGGCAGTTTTGCTCTATATTTCTGTTCTCCTGGCAGCCAGGTACGATCCTGCCCGCTGTATATGACCAGATTACGCATAATCACGCCGCCGAGCAGCACGCATAGAGTACCGATCGCTTTGAACGTGTCTGCAGCAACAAAGTAGTCAGCAAGCAACAGCAGGACAAGTGGTACTGCACTGCCGATGAAGAGGATGCCGCCCTTGAAGGCTGTGGCATAATTGCCGCTGGTCCATCTTCTCGCCGTAATAGCTTCTCTTTCGGTCGTACCGCTGATTTTGATCCAGATATAGCCAATCCATAGAATCAGCTGCAGGGCCAGTAGAGCAGCCGCGAGCCAGGGCATCACATTGATCGCAGCCGAATCAGCTGCAGGAAGGAACAGGTCGATTAAGATGTGGCCGGCGAGTCCGGTTACCAGGGAAGAGATCAGGAACAAGCCCATGATCCCGGCTCCAGTCCAGAAAGGACGCGCTTTGTGACGTGCCAGCAGAACGCCGGGGTAGGTTGCCACAACCAAACCTACGATTAAGCAAACAACAGCAAAGAACTTACGGACAGCAACCGCTCCGGTCCAGGGAAGAGCATCAAGCCCGAAGGAAGCGAGGATAATCCCGGCACCGATACAGAAAAGCATATTCCAGGCACCGAAAGTCAGGATCGCTTTCGGATTAAAGAATACCCGCCAGCCCTGAAAAGGTCTGCCTAGCTCAAGTACCAGCAGTCCGGCACCGATAGCAACACACACCGGGGCAAGAAAATTGCCCAGAACCGAGGTCGTGCCTTCACCAACTAATAAATCTGCAAGTGCAGCAATGACGAGCATGCCTCCGCCCATTCCGGCGAAAAAGAAGTCGACTGCCAGCATCCAACCCCAACCATCATGTTTGTGACTCATCGAATCTGCGCCTCCAATCCAAGAATGTAAAATACGTAAGGTTCAGTGCCAAGCTCTCCAAGCAGCCGAACAACATGATTGCCGTTCACGAGCTTGGAAACTTCACCATTTGGATCGTCCAGATCACCGAAAACACGGGCTTTCTGATGACAGGTTTGAACACAGCGCGGAACATTGCCTTTATCCACCCGGTCCATACAGAAATCACATTTCTGAACCGTTCCTTTTTCATGGTTAGGAACACGCGCCCCATACGGGCAAGCCATAACACAAGCTTTGCAGCTGACGCATTTCTTTTCTTCGACAAAAACGATCCCGTCGTCACGGCGCTGGGAAGCACCAGTGGGGCAGGCATCGACACAGGGAGTATTTTCACAATGCATACAGATCAAGGGAATATGAACCATGTGCAGATCCGGGAATACACCGGTCGGACCAACGGTCGTCACCGGATTGTACATCATGTCGACAGGAAGATTATTGTGAGTTCTGCAAGCTACCGTACAGGACTGACATCCTATACAAGCGCGTGTATCCATAACCATTGCATAGCGTGCCATAGTTATTTTCCCTCCTTTCCATCAACCTTGTAAATCTTGCATAACAAGCCTCTGTTGGCCCAAGTACCGCTGATCGGGTCACAGTCCTCATCCCGGGTGCTTGTCAATACGTTGGTATTCGATTCCATACATCCGCCAAGTACAGGCTCATTGATTTCTCTTTCCGGGAACCACCAGCCGCGCTCGGTAACAATGACTTTTGGGGAAACGGCCTGAGTTACATCGGCTCTTTGTTTAATTCTACCGCGTTGCGTTTCAATCCAAACCCAATCATTCTCCTTGATGCCATACTCTTTTGCTGTTTTCGGGTTAATTTGGAAATGAGGTTCATGATTAATATAACGGACACTGCGGAGATTGAAATGTTCTGAATGGTGAAAAGGCATAAAGCCATAGCCGGTCGTTAAGACCAACGGATACTCCTTGGCCAATTCCGGGTGATCAATCTCATTTTCAACCGGTCCAACGTATTCGGGCATTGGCGGATAGCCAAGATCCTTCAGGGTACTTGAGTAAAGCTCGACTTTCCCGGACGGAGTTGCAAAACCCTGATTGAGATATTTCTGATATTGTCTTTCCGGGAAATGGAACCGGTACCATTCAACAAATTCATCATAATTTTCAGTACCATAACCAAGAGGTTCAATTTTAGCAAAGTAAGCATCTTCAACGGTTTCCCACGGCCAATGCTCACCTTGTCCCATGGCGACACCAAGGTCTTTCCAGAAATTATAGTCATTGCGACGTTCGTACATCGGTTGAATAGCGCGCTGCGATGCAAGAAGAAAGTCCGTACAGCCGTAGCTGCTGGTGATGGTTGGACGCTCCAAGGCACCGGCAATCGGCAGGACATAATCGGAAAGCGCGGCGGTCGGCGTCATCCAGTACTCGCAGGTGACCATAAATTCTACTTTTCTAAGCGCTTCCAGCACAACTTTGCTCTCACCGAAGGAATTGACCGGATTGGTAGCAGATACCAAAAGCGCTTTCACCGGATACGGGTCGCCGGAAATGATCGCCCGGAAGACCGAAGGTGGATGAGCCTCGCACATCCATTCGGCGGTAGGCGCCTTTCCCCAGATTTTTTTAGTTGCTTCAGCAATTTTGCTGTATCCAGGCCAGGTAAGGAGTTTAAACTTGTCGGAACCGATTTGTTTGGCTTTCTGTTCTTCCGGCAGGAATTCATTGCCTTCCATCTCTTCGTCAGTGATGTATTCACGGCTTGGTCCGGTCAGAAGGTCGGATCCCGGTACATCAAGATTGCCGGTAACTGCGCGGAGAAGTGCACGGGCATGTATCGCTGCACCGCTCACTCTTCCCAGCTGATCCACGCACGGACCCCATTGAATGTTGCCGGGCGTGTTCATCGCATACATTCTGGCACTTTCTCTGATCTGATCTGCGGTGAGCCAGGTCAACGGCGCGGCCCATTCCGGTGTAAACTGTTCAACATGCGCAAACAGCTCGCCGAAACCAACACAGCAGTTCTCGACAAAATCAGCATTATACAGACCCTCATAGAGAATGACATTCAACCAGGCCAAAATAAGGGCCAGGTCGGAACCCGGACGCAAAGGCAGCCACATGTCGCATTTGGCGGCTGTTTCCGTAAATCTTGGATCAATGACCATAATTTTTAGGCCTTTTTCTCTGAACTCGGTCAGATGGTGCATTTCCGGCAAACTTGAGACTCCTGGGTTCTGTCCCCAGAGCACCAGACATCGGCTGGCACCCAAATCAATTTCAAACGGGCTCCAGCCACAAATTGCGGTCTCAATCATAAAGGTTGGAATCCAGCAGAGGTGTGAATTATGAAAACCGTTCGGGCTGCCGAAGAGATTCATGAAACGACGGCGGGCCCAGTCATCCGTACGCTGCGTGCCGCCGGCTGTCGCTACGGCTTCTGAACCAAATTCATCACGGATGGCAGCAAGTTTTGCTGCAATTTCACTAATTGCCTGATCCCAGGGAATCTGTTCCCATTTCCCTTCGCCCTTCTTACCAACTCTTTTCAGAGGGTAATTGATGCGGTCAGGGTGATCAAGGTGCAGTAAGGCGATATTTCCGCGGCAGCATAATCCGCCGGTATTGGTTGGAAACTCAGGATCGCCTTCAATTGCTATTACTTTGCCATCTTTGACGTACGCCAGTACGCCGCAGTTCTGGTGACAAAAGTAGCAGCATGACTTCTTTACCACAATACCTTCTTGTTCCAAATCAACATTTCTGTTCATCTGTTGCCTCCAGATTTTTAAATTTAAATAAATTATTTTATTTTAGACCCTATAGTCTGATGTTAAAAATCCACTCTGCCATATTCCCATTTTTTTCATTTAATAAATAGAATTGCTTATAAATGATTGCTTAAGAATATTCGCACATCTGCGGAAACATGTTTTGGCAGTTCCCTGTCTACGATTTCCCTCCTCTTAGTCTATACTCTCCATTCAAACAACCAATATCAGAATATTACATTGCAAGATTTATGCCAGATGGAGCATATGCTAAAATGGCTTAAACCAAGAATTTTTCAGCCCGTCGAGGATAAATGTTTTTCCAAAATGAAAAAATTTTTCTTTTTTAATTCTTTAAGTTGAAAAACGCACCAGATAATGCATATAACATTTGGGCAAAATACCATCAGGAGACCAAATCAATAATATTCAATTTACAAAAAAAATTAAGGAAATCGGAGTAGAAGGGGAATATACAATTATGATATACTATACTGCATATTATTCTATTTCGGGGTGAAACTAGCGATGGACGAAAAGAAACTATCCAGTCAGGTTGTAAAACGTTTGCCCAGATATTACCGGTATCTTTCAACGCTGCTGCAATTGGGAATCAGCAGGATTTCCTCTAAAGATTTGGGCAACCGAATGGGTCTGACCTCTTCTCAGGTAAGACAGGACTTTTTTTGTTTTGGCGGCAACGGCCTACAG
This sequence comes from Dehalobacter sp., assembly GCA_023667845.1. NCBI lineage: Bacteria > Bacillati > Bacillota > Clostridia > Eubacteriales > Desulfitobacteriaceae > Dehalobacter > Dehalobacter sp. The sequence goes on from JAMPIU010000073.1 coordinate 106,382, forward strand.
GGATATGGTTATGATGTCAGCTTTCTGCATCAGGAAATACACAAACTACTTGGACTGCAGCATTCTCATAACATGATCATTATAGGGGCCGGAAGTTTGGGCCATGCTTTGGCTAAACACACGAATTTTGAAAAAAGCGGGTTTAGACTTGCCGGGATCTTCGATGTCAAGCCTGAACTGATCGGCGAAAAAATCAGGAACGTTGAGGTCCAGCCCGTGGATGACCTGCCGAATTTTTTAAGCAAAAACTCTGTGGATATTGCGGTTTTGACCGTTCCGGAAAATTGTGCGGGTGAAGTCGCCAGGTTGGTTACTGATTTGGGCGTTAAATCTTTATGGAATTTCTCTCCGGTCGAACTGATGATGCCGGAAGATATTATTGTGGAAAATACCCATATGATTGACTGTCTGATGGTGCTTGGATATAACCTTCAGGAAAAGTCTCTGAGGGAAGAGTCTCTGAAAGAAACACCATAAACAGCAATTATTGTTGAATAGATCATAAAGCAATCAACAATTAGGCGAACAAATAGACATATAAAAATAGAATAATCGATTCAAAAAAATAACAAATAGTCCTGATAATCTCCCTGTTAAAACTGAACCGGGAGATTTCTATTTATTGTTAAATAATTAACAGCATTGTTAAATATATTAATAACTTTGCTAGCAATGTCTATTATTTTGCATTGTTATTCTGTTATTTTGTCAAATAAATAACTATTCTTGATTTACATTTTGCCCCATATTACACTAAAGCAAGCACAGGTAAACTTTCCTGCAGAAAGGTTACAGAAAGGCAGTGTGATCAAATGACGGCAATCAAAGAAGTTGTCAACCGGTTTGGAAAAGAAGAAGCCTTGTTGCTTCAAGTAATTTTAGCCGTTCAGGATGCCGACCCCCAGAATCATCTGAGTGAAGAAGCCGTAAATGAAATTTCCCGGGAAATGAATATCTCCCGAAGCAGGGTTTATTCCACGGCATCTTTCTATAGTGAGATCTCCCTGAAACCGAGGGGCATGCACATTATCCGGATATGTACCAACGCGCCCTGTGAAAATGCCAACAAAGCTTCCATCCTCGCTGCAATTAAACAGGAACTCGGGATTAAGATCGGACAAACAACAACGGACGGGCTTTTTTCTCTGGAAAGCGTCAATTGCCTTGGTGCCTGCTATATGTCTCCGGCCATCAAAATTGATGATGCGGTCTATGGTGACCTGACTCCGGAAGCTGCGGTCGCCATTATCCGTAATTTAAGAAAGGAATATCAGAATGAACAAAATGCTTGATGACGATCAGATTTTTAATATTTCTCCGGGCAGGCATGTCGACTTGGACCATCATTGTCAAAACGGCGGATATTCCGCGTTAGCCAAAGCCCTGGCCCAGGGTCCTGAAACTTCCCTGAAAGAAATATCGGATGCCGGACTGCGCGGCAGGGGCGGAGCTGCTTTCCCTACTGCTGAAAAAATAAAAATGCTACGGGCCAACACGGAAAAACTGCGTTATATCATTTGCAATGCCGACGAAGGTGAACCAGGCACCTTTAAGGACCGGTTCATTATGACGCATATCCCTTTTCAACTGCTGGAAGGCATCACCATCGCGGCGTTTATGGCCGGAGCTTCTGAAGGTTATATCTACGTTCGGCACGAATATCCTGAAGCACAGAAAATCCTGCGCGAAAGCATCGAAGAAGCCGAGCGCCGCGGGTTCCTTGGAGAAAATATTCTTGGCAGCGGTTTCAGCTTGTCTTTAAAGCTATTTTCCGGTGCCGGAAGCTATCTTTGCGGTGAGGAAACCGCTTTAATCTCCTCCATCGAGGGCAAAAAAGGCCGTCCGCGTCTGAAACCCCCTTACCCGACCCAAGCCGGTCTCTGGCAAAAACCGACGTTGATCAACAATGTTGAAACGCTTGCCAATATCCCCAAAATCATTGAAAAAAGTGCATCCTGGTATCGTTCTTTTGGTACACCGGACAGTCCCGGAACCAAGTTGATTTCGCTTTCCGGCGATGTCCAAAACCGCGGTTTATTTGAAGTACCATTCGGAATAACCTTCGCTGAAATCATCAGTGAATATGGCGGCGGAGCAAAGACCGGAAAAGCCATAAAAGCTGTAAACATTGGCGGTGCTTCCGGTGTTCTGATACCGCCTGAAATGCTTTTTACCCCGCTGGAATATCTGGCCTGTTCCAAGACCGGGATTACGATCGGATCAGGGGCTATCTTTGTTTTGGACGACACCCGTTCGATCTTGTCAAACGTTCAAAACCGGCTGCGCTTCTTTCTACATGAAAGCTGCGGCAAATGCACGCCCTGCCGGGAAGGACTGCGTCAGGCCAATCTGATCCTTGACAGACTGCTCGCCGGAGAAGCCGTGCGTCAGGATGTTAGTACGCTGGAGCGGTATACCCGGGCGATTCAAGAAGCTTCCTTTTGCGGTCTCGGCCAAGCAGCCGGCAACAGCCTTCGTTCCTCCCTGGCCTATTACCGGGATGAATATCTTGCTTCCTGCCGTGATAACAAACCATCATTCATTGAGGAGGAGACCGCCTGATGCAAAACATTAATATTACGCTAAACGGTAAGGTAACGGCAGTTGCATCTGAAATCACTATTTTAGAGGCAGCCAGACAACAGGGCATTGATCTTCCAACCCTTTGCCATCATCCTGATCAGCGCGTCAAGGCAAATTGCCGGATTTGTGTGGTCGAGGTAGAAGGCATAAAAAACCTCGTGCCTTCCTGTTCCACCAGGGTAACAGCCGGAATGAACATCACGACGAATTCTCCGAGAGTCAGAGAAACCGTACGAACGATTCTGGAATTAATTTTTGCTGACCATCCGCAGGAATGTCTGACCTGTATCCGTAACGGTAACTGTGAACTCAGACAAATCGCAGCCAAATTCGGAGTCAGGGATATCCAAGGAGAAAAAAGAAAACACAGTTTCTCTCAGGATTTCTCAACCCCTTCGCTGGTGAGAAATCCGGATAAATGCATCAAATGTGGTCGATGTGCAGAAGCCTGCCACTATATTCAGAACGTTGGAATCCTCTATAGTCATAACCGCAGTACGGAAATTAGCATTTCACCGGAATACGGTAAACAGCTGGCTGATGTTGCCTGTGTGCTGTGCGGACAGTGTGCTTTGGTTTGTCCGGTAGGTGCAATTCATGAAAGGGATGATACAGACCGCGTCTGGGAAGCTCTTGCAGATCCCCAAAAACATGTCGTCGTTCAGGTCGCTCCGGCCGTCCGGGTATCACTAGCTGAGGAATTTGGATTCCCATCAGGCGAAATCGCGACAGGGAAACTTATTTCTGCTTTACGCAGTCTGGGATTTGACCGGGTTTTCGATACAGACTTCTCAGCAGATCTCACCATCATGGAAGAAGGCCATGAATTACTAGATCGGATAGCAAACGGCGGCGTCCTGCCGATGATTACTTCCTGCAGTCCCGGCTGGATCAAATATATGGAACATTACTATCCGGAATTGATACCACATCTGTCGACCTGCAAATCTCCCCAGCAAATGTTTGGGGCCCTGGCCAAAACGTACTATGCTCAGACCAGTGGCCTTGAAGCCAAGGATATAATTGTCGTCTCCGTGATGCCCTGTACCGCTAAAAAATTTGAAGCCGAACGCCCAGAAATGAATGCAAGCGGCAGCCAGGATGTAGATATTGTCCTCACGACCCGTGAACTTGGCAGAATGCTGCAGCACGAGGGAATTGATTTTCGGATGCTCCCTGAAGCTGAATTTGATTCACCTCTCGGCATATCAACAGGTGCAGCCGCTATTTTTGGAGCAACCGGCGGGGTTATGGAAGCAGCCCTACGTACCGTGTATGAAGTTGTCACAGGTAAAACCCTGACTGACTTAAACTTTACAGCCGTGCGCGGAATGGCCGGCGTAAAAAAAGCTTCGGTTGATCTTGCCGGAACGGAAGTAAAAGCGGGGATTGCCCACGGGCTTGCTAACGCCAAAAAAATTCTGGAAATGATCAAAGCAGGGCAGGCTGATTATACATTCATCGAGGTCATGTGCTGTCCCGGAGGATGTATCGGCGGCGGAGGCCAGCCTTACGGCACGACCAATGAGATCAGAGCCAGACGGATTCAAGCCCTGTACCAGGTCGATGAAAACATGCCGCTACGCAAGTCGCATGAAAATCCGGCAGTACAGGAACTCTATCAGGACTTTCTGCTTGAGCCCCTCGGAGAATTATCCCACAGGCTTTTGCACACCCAATATTGCAGCCGCAGCTAAAAAGTGATGCCCAAGCAAAAGCACCTCGTCCATGAACACCCTTTTCTGGAATATACCTTCCCCTTGAACACTCCTTCCAATGGACACTCTTTATCTTAATATACCTTCTCTGAACACACCTTCACCTGAATGACCTGTTCAAATATCATACGAGATTAAGGGGGCGCAACTTATTCTGTTGCGCCCCCTTAACTTGCGCTTTCATGCAAAATGGGTGTAATTAAACACCCACTGTTTCTTCGTCTTTATATTGATTAATCTCCCGCCAGGCATTCCTTGCCCAGTCAGGATCATTCAGCAGGGACCGGCCGACTCCGATCAGATCTGTCGTGTTTTCCTGAATGAGCATTACCGCATTCCGAGCGTTTTTGATTCCGCCTGTCACTAAAACAGGGATTCCGGCCACCGGTTTTAAGGCCTCAGCCATATACGCAAAAAATCCTTCCGGGCCGCTTTTCAGATATCCGCAGATCCCACCCGACAAATCCAGACAGTCGATCCCGGCTTCAACCAGAAGCGGAACTGCCCTGATACTATCCTGAAGGGTATTGCCACCGGGCAGGCGGTCATCGGCTCCAAGTCTGTAGAACACGGGCATTTCTGGGCCAAGAGCTTCCCGGACTGCCCGAATCACTTCACAGGAAAAACGCAGGCGGTTTTCCAAAAAACCCCCGTACTCGTCCGTACGATGGTTGGTGAGCGGGGAATAAAACTGATTCAGCAGGTAACCATGGGCACCGTGGATCTCCACGAAATCAAATCCGGCTTTTTTGACCCGACAGGCAGCTTCAGCGAACTTTTCGACCAACCGGCTGATTTCACCGGTACTGAGTTCCCGTGGCAAATCATTTGGATCGGGTGTCTTTTTCCAGCGGCTGAGGTCGGGACAAAATACCGCGGACGGCCCAACCGGGGCATCCATTGCCCTCGCCCCTGCATGCGTGATTTGAATTCCGACCGGAACACCTTCCTGATGCAGTTCATTGACCAGAAGCTGAAGCCCCGGAACCAGAAAGTCATCGTAGATGCCCAATTGCCGAGGATGGGATTTCCCCTGTGGCTCAATATAAGAATGCTCGACGATCACCAGTCCGATCCCGGCTCTGCTGCTCCCGGCAGGTCTTTTTTCCGTCTCTGGACAGCTTCGGGCTCTTAGCAGATAATGCTGGATTTGCCCTTCGGTCACTTCACCTTTTGATGTAGCTTTGTCCAGCGCCATCGGCGGCATGACCAGCCTGTTGCTCATAGCCATTCCTTTAATTTTAAGCGAGGAGAACAGTCCACTCATATTCGTTCCCCCTATAAATTCAGATCGATCGTCATCCCGTCATAGGCTAAAGAAACACCCGGATGATTTCTGAGCTGGTTTTCCAATTCAGTCACCGTAACCGGTTCGCTGTAGTGCATGGCCAGGTGGGTAAGTATTGTCTGTTTGGCCTCGACATCCCTGCCGAGTTTGATCGCCTCTTTAATAGACATATGGCTGTGGGGATACCAGTTATCTCCGTGGAACGTCGCATCACAGATCAGATAATCCGTTCCTTTGATCCTGGCGGCTGTTGAATCGGGCAACCCGGAAGTATCGGTGAAATAAGCCGCCTTTCGCCCGGACTCCAGAACAAATCCCGCTGTCAGCGTGCTGTGTCTGGCCGGCAGCGGCGTCAGCGTCAGGTTTTCAAACTGGTACTTTTCTTCAAACTGCCACAGCGAGACCTCAAACACATCACGTAAAAACGGGTAGGCTGCCTGGAATTCTGCAACCGCTTCCGGAGGCAAATACAGCTTGACAGCTTCCTGCCTGTGTAACTTCACATAAAACTCCAGGTCTCCTAACCCGCCAAAATGGTCATAATGCCAATGGCTCATAAACACATAATCAATTTCCTTTATTTTCTCCCTGACCAGCTGACTCCTGAGATCTGCTGAAGCGTCAATGAGTATGGTTTCCCGGCCGGTCCGGATTACTGCTCCGCTGCGCGTTCTGGCCAACCGGGGATTTTCCTCGGCTTCCCTGCAGGCGATACAGTCGCAATAATAGGAAGGGACTCCGGGTCCCGCTCCGGTACCCAATATTTTAAACTCTACTGTCATGTGGAATACCTCATTTAAATATAAGATATTTGAATCGCCTTTTGCGGGCATTGGCCTGAACATGTATAGCACAAACTGCATAATTCAGGATGAACAGCTTCTAAAAACTTGCCATTGGAAGTTTCTTTGATTTCGAGCACACTGGCCGGACAAAAAGCCGCACACAAACCACAGCCGGTGCATTGTTTTTCATCGATAAAAATTCGGATTGAAGAAGCCCCTTCTCCCTTTTGAGGATCACCGCGCAGCGAACCAATCTTATCCATCACCGGATGAATGTATATTTTTCTTCTCTCTTCCGGAATGCTTTTCTGACCCAGTTTTTGAAGTGCCAGGACAATGGGCTCCAGCATTTTGGCCGGTACGGACAAATACAGTTCAAAATCATCAATTTCACTTGACGCCCGCGCCCCGTAGCAGCCAAAAGAAATATTCATTTCTCCTGTTTTCATCGGCTGGATAACCAAATCCGCACAGGTGGAGTTAAAGCCGGAAGTCTTAAAGTTCTGGCGTTCGCCGTTGCTGTAAGTCTGCGCACAACAGAGCCACATGGCCTGCTCGGGATATAGGGTGAAGATCACAACGTCCGGCTCAAATGTCGCTTGGTCCAGAGGTGCAAGCAGGGTGGCTTCATAACTATAGGGCTTAAACTCGGGTCTGGAGGCAATCATTTTCTGCGCCGTTTCCAGAGTGGGCATTTTCTTAAAAAGCAGATATAATTCGCCGGATTTAAGTTTCGGCGACATTTCCACAAGTCCCAGAATGCCTGAGCCATCGGGACAAGCATGGCTCCGCGGCGGCATATATAAACTGTGGCCTCTGCGCGCAACAATCACAGACTGACAGTGGCGCAAAGGAACGTTCGGCTCAATCGTCTCGGGCGGACGTTCTTCGTCCGGTCTCATCATCCGTACGGCCACCGGATCCCAGCGAAGGCCCAATACTTCTTTTAATACTTTGGTCATTTCCTGGTAATTCAAATCTTATACCCTTTTCACTTTCCTGATTTTCTAGTATTTATACAGCTCGCTAACGCGATTCATTCTTTCATCTAAAAAACATCATATATGCTCAAAACATCATATATGCTCTGGTATGTTTTTTTATTTCGGTTTAGTCTTCAGCCATAATCTTTTCCCAGTATTTTTCACCCTGCGGGCCTTCAAATATCTCATTCGATTTGGTTTTGACATCGGAGAAATCCTGGTCCAAATCAAGCAAAAGGTTTAGGACGTGCTGAATCCTCATGCTTCCATTGCCGGATTCCTTCGCAAAATTCAGGACACAGGCGAGACAATAACCGGCAAGCACCTGGGCACCGGAATTTTTGGCTTCCTCCAGGCGTTTTCTTTTCAGGTTTTCCGAAAGGTCAGGCCGGAAGAAATGACTGACATGGCCCCCGCTTCCGCAGCAATTAGACAAATTCCGGCTATGTTCCATTTCTACAAGCTTAAAGCCCTTTGTCACCAATGCTTCTCTGACCTGTCCGGCTAATATTCCGTCATATCGGTCCGGGCAGGCGTCATGCAAAGTGACGGTGATTTCGCTGTTTTGGGCTTTCTTACTGTCGTCCTTAAACGCCTCGGAATCTGCCAATGCTTCATAAATCGTCAGCAGCCGAATATCGGTATCCTTTAGGAACTCCCGCAGCGTATAATAACAGTTCGGGCAAATCATGATGATTGACTTGACCTTAAGGGCCTGAAACTTTAACTTGATTTGTTGAACAAATTGTTCCCCGCGATCCGGTAAACCCAACTGGTAAAGGGACAGTCCGCAGCAGTCTGGAAGAATGGTCAGCCCTTTAAATTGTTTCAACAGTTCAGCAAATGAAGCTCTCACCAACTCCGGAGAATAGGTAATCATGCTACATCCCGGAAAGAATACAACAGAGGCTTCCTCCCGAGGAGCTAAATCATCATAACGAATGCCCTTAATCTCCCGGTACAGACTCATTGGCGTTGTTTTGCGATCCGGAAACAAGTAGCGATAGTCATTAATCGTCATTTGTTTTTTTTCTACCGCATCCGTTCTTTTTTCTGCAAACATGTCCAGCATGCTAACTGATACCGGACAAACAGCCTCACACAAACCACAAAGGGAACAGGAATAGGCCTCTTCTACTGAAGGACCTCTCTCTGCAATCGCAACCGGATCTTCACCGATTCCCTGAAGAAACTCACACCCGGAAACACACTGCATGCAGTCAATACAATTTTCCGTAATACGTTGACACGCCTGCTGCAATTTATGATCTGCTATATTCATCTGTTTTCCCCATCTCTTGCTTTAGCAATCATATGATTTGGGCAAATTAATATCTTTTACGATATAAATTTGTCGGTATCCCCATACTCTGACGATACTTGTTGACAGTTCTCCGGGAGATCCTTATCCCTTTGCTCACAAGCATGTCCATGATATCCTGGTCGCTTAATGGTTCTTTCGGGTCTTCTTTATTGATGATATCCTGGATCAAGTGTTTGACACTTTTCGAGCTCACTTTGTCGCAGTCATAAGAACCCACACCGGAGTTAAAGAAATATTTTAAAGCAAACAGTCCGCGTGGTGTCTGAACGTATTTGTTGCAGGCGACCCGGCTTACCGTAGATTCATGGATGTTAACCAAGTCCGCAACCTGACTCATGGTCAATGGCTTCAGATATTCAATGCCATTGTCGAAAAATTCTCTTTGAATATCAACAATGCTTTGTACAACTTTGTAAATATTCAGTCTTCTTTGTTCAATTCCGCGGATGAGTCCCAAAGCGGAATCAAACTTTTCTTCAAGGTATTTTCTTACATCATCAGATAACGCATTCGAATTACGGAGAATATCCACATACGTTTGATTGAATCTCAAATAGTTAAAATCAAGGTCGTTCACTATAACCATATAATCGTTCTGGTCTCTCATAATCGTAACATCAGGCCAGATAAATGGATTTCTATCAGGGGCAAACTGCAGTCCGGGTTTGGGATCAAGCGTCCTAATAAGATCATATACTTCCTGGACCTGCTTCACAGACACGGAGAGCGCATTGGCTATTCTCGTCATTTTTTTATCGGCAAGCTCCTGGAAGTAGTTCTGAATGATCCTCTCCGCAAGCTCGCTGCCCTTACCGTTTGCTCTCATTTGCAGAAGCAGGCACTCCTGAAGATTACGGGCGCCTACGCCGGTAGGATAGAAAGTATAAATGACCCTTAGGACCTCTTCTACTCTCTTAACGGCAACATTCAATTTTTTGCCGATATATTCCAGGTCTGTTGTTAAATAGCCGTTCCGGTCAATGCTTCCTATCAGATAGTTGCCAATGATAATATTCGTAGGGTTCTTGATCTCCAGATTTAATTGAAATTCAAGCTGTTCATATAAACTTGGACGGTGAGACAGATATTGCTCATATCCGGTATTATTTTCATTCTTCTCACTCCAGATATGTCCAATATTACTGTCGCGGCCAAAATGTTCAATCAGGTCGTCCATATTGACCCGGGTCGTCGTCTTACTGGCAACCTCATTGGTTTCAGCTGCAACAGGTTCATCGTCCAGAAAAGGATTCTCTTCAATTTTTTTGGTGATATACTCGTTAAGTTCCAGAGTCGACATCTGCAATACAGAAATTGCCTGGCGCAGTTCAGTGGTCATGAACAATCTTTGTTGCTGTTCAAGAAATACATCTTGGCGTATCTGCCTCATATTTTTCTTCCACCTTCTGGATCAAACTAAAATATTATACCGATTCTCTGACTGACGGCATTGTAACCGACTGTAACCCTACGTCATTTAAGAACTTAACCGTACGTTTTGGAACAATCATTGAATCATCATACTTGGCAGCCAGTTCGATCGCCCGGACAACAGGCATTGCACTGGCCAGATCTATAGGAATATCCACATCCGGCACCTGCTCAACCATGCCAAAAGGTACATCCTCATTCTCTGCCTTGGCGACCAAAACATCGAGTGCCGTGATGCCATCGATATTATAAAAGACGGAATCAAAACCAAATGACGTCGTACAGGTCAAACCAATAATGGAGAATCCGCCTTCCTGGCAGGAACCTTCCACAATTGCAGCTCCAATCGAAGGTGCTGTCGGAATGACTTCCGCAACCTTCATCCCGAATTCACTCTGGCTTAAGCTTTCCAGTCTGTCTAAAGCATCCCTTAATATATGGGGCTGAAGCGACGGCAAATCACCTCCAACAATCAGGAGCGCATCTGAGAGTCTGTCTGCCGCACCTGACTTAAGCAGGAAATCTGTCGCATACTGCATGCATTCATTAAAGGATCCGCCGTTGTCACTGAATACACCGGCAATCTTTTGCGGGTAGCTTACTTTTGTCAATAAGGAATCCAGATAAGATCTATCACCGTTTTTGTTGTAGCAAATCCAAATATCAATATCATCCAGGCTAAGTGCTACGTCAATCACGTCGAGCATACAGGCTTCGTACAGAGCATTTGCTTCCTCAGGGGTCAAAATACCCCCGCGTGCTTCCGTCAAACGGGTTTTAACTTCACCAATTTTAGGTACCTTAGTAAATACAATAATTGCCTTTTTCATTTTGAGTTCCCTCCAAAATAAATCATCGGGACCGGTTTGCAGTCATCTAGGATCGGACAGCTATCACATTGGTCTCTAAAAGTTTTAGGTATTTCAGAGAAACTGCATGCTTCAAAACCATAAGAATAATAAAAACCTGAAGCGGCTCCTCTGGCTACAGTCGTAATTTCAAATCTTGTTCCCGGCAAATGTTTTGAAAGAGGATTTTTACAGCATAACCAGGGGGCCTTGATCATTTCGGAGAGGAGAAAACCTCCAAGTCCATAATTGCGATTTTCCGATTTTACACCTAACACTTCAAGGTAGAATTTGTAATCCTCATATTCATCAATCTTTCCGCCAGCCAAAACCTGATCATTTTCTTTGACAATCACATGTTCATCAATTTCTCCGGAAATATCCATTCCATATTCCCAAAGAATTTCTCTCAGATTTTCCTCATCGCTTTGTTCAGCGAATATCATACGGAATTCCATAGCTACTCCATTTCCAGCATTCCTTCTGCGATCAAACAATTACAGAAATTGAAATGCTTTGTTCCTCCTTTCACATAAAAAACGGGATTTACTCAGGTAATTCATCCATTGAATATCATGTTGCATCTATATGATACATCAATTTGACACTTACGGCAAGATTCATGCCAATCGATGCCCAAGTTCAAGTATACAATTTATTTTTCATTTTCCGCCAATATTAACGGTTCGCAGATTTGTTCCAGAAATTAATGATTTTCTGTTTCCTCCACTAAAGTTTTAAAAAACAACTCCATAAATTTGATCCTTTTTCTGGCAATTTCTTTTGCTTCTTCCGTATACAGCCTGTCCGGTATTTTCCTTAATTTAAGCTCAAATTCCAGGTTGGTCGTATGCTTGGAGGCATTTTTGATTCTGCCGTTCTCACCAATATTTTCTTTCTGATATTCTTCCACAGAAACTTTACTGTATAATCTTTCCCCATGCTGGCCCGCAAGCATGAAAGAACGGGCAATCCCGACCGCTCCGATAATATCAAGCTTGTCGGCATCGAAGAGGATTTTGGCTTCGATGCTCTCCGGTTGATGGCCGGTTCTGAACCGGTGTGCTAAAATGCAGTCTGTGATCTTCTGCCTCAAGTCCGGATTATAATCCAGGTCTTGAAGAATTTTCTCGGCCATTTCCGCACCCAATACGGCATGGTCGATCTCTCCGGAATTATCCTCATCCTCTTTGGCTCTGGCAATATCATGAAGCAGGACCGCCGGAATCAATACCTCCATATCGACATCATCCCGCTGCCCGGCCAGAACCAAACAAAGATGATAGACCCGCATGACATGATCCAGATCGTGTGCTGCATAAGACAATTCTTTTTCTACAATATCCTGCAGAACCTGATACCGTTTTCCCATCAGTATATTCTATGCCTCCCTGTCCTAGACTAATCCTACTTTGGCACAACAGCTACCGTCTGAATTCCCATTTCCTGCAGGTATTTCACCGTTCTCTTTGGAGAAACGATTTCCGGATCGTATTGCTCTGCCAGCTGCAGGGTATTCAGAATCGGAATGAGACTGCCTAGATCAGTTGGTATATCTACATCAGGAACCATTTCCACAATACTGATTGGAATCGTGTTTTCCGCAGCCTTAAATGCTATCATATCCAGCGCTGTAACGCCTTCCATATTATAAAACACGCCGTCAAACGTAAACGGTGTGGTGTATGTATAGCCAATCAAGTTAAAACCGCCTTCCTGATCGATGGACTCGATCATAGCAGCGCCAACTTCCGACTTTGTTTCTCCGACCTGCTTCGCATATACAAAAGCCTGCGGGCTGGAAGACAACACTTCAAGTTTTTTTGCTGCCGCTTTAATGGTAAGCGGCTGAATAGAAGGCACATCACCGCCGATGATAATGGCGCTGTCAGCAAGCCTTTGATCGCTGCCATCTTTAAAGATATAGTCAAACGCATACTGCATGCCCCTGTCAAAAGTGCTTCCTTCGTCGGGAAATATTCCTTGGACAGCCTGCGGATCGCTGAGAGAACTCAGGATGCTTTCAAAATAGTCCCTATCCCCGGTCTGGTTATAGCAAATATACAAATCTCCGCTTCCCGAAGCGATACAGCTGTCAAGTACATCGAGAAGACTCGCCTCATAAAAGTTCTTTGCTTCCTCCGGCGAAAATATCCCCCCGCAGGCTTCTGTAAGCCTGGTTTTGGTTTCTCCTGCTTTAGGTACCTTCGTAAATACTACGATTGCATTTTTCAATGTGCTTTCCTCCTGTATCTTGTTCTTACATTTCGAGTAGCTCAAACCCTGTCATAGGATCATTTTTTTCTCTCTGCCAAAAGCAGCGTGCCTATGCAGGACCGGTTTCCCTTGTTCGTTTCGAAACAAAGTTCCTATGGCATGTAACATTCCGGGTTGTCAGTGATTGCAGTAAACGTTTCAAATTAAGGCGTACAAGTACTTCATATCATTATAACATACAGACAAAAATGCCAGTCTTCAAAAGAGTTTCTTTTATAACCAGGTTAGAAAACAGTTTATTTGACTTAATTACTTAAGTATTTTATAATTTAGTTAAGTATTTAGTTAATTAAAAATACTCGGAGGATATATGGAGCAAATTGTGCAGGTATTCAAAGCGCTTTCTGACGAAACAAGACTGCAGATCTTGCTTATCCTGTCTAAAAGAAGCATTTGTGCCAAAGGAATTGCGAGACATCTTCAAATTTCCGAAGCAGCGGTGTCTCAACATATTAAAATATTAAAGGAAGCCGGCCTTCTGATTGGCGAGAAAACAGGCTACTTCGTACAATACAATTTGCAGCAATCTGTTTTTGAAGATATGATTGGATTCATTGAGCAGATATCAGGCACCCACACCTCGGGCCACTATAAAGATGTTTTCAGCGTCCCATTCAATTGTCAATATGCTTGCAAGGCCCAGCGTGAAAAGTGCTGTGAGCGTTCAAGCAATGAATAAACCGCAGAGAAGGAGCTTAAACATGAAAATTTGTATCCCTGTAAAAGAAGACAAAGGACTTGAGAGTATCCCCTATGATCATTTTGGCTCAGCCCCATTTTTTCTGATCTACGACCTGGATAAAGAAGAGATGAAAGTCATCGGCAACGGAGACTCTCATCATGAGCACGGGATGTGCCAGCCTTTGAAGGCATTAGGTGGAGAACAGGTGGACGCGATTCTGGTTGGCGGAATCGGTGCAGGCGCCCTAATGAAACTCAATGCGCAAGGGGTGCGTGCTTTTCGGGTTGATAATACCACCGTTTCGGCTAACATCCAGCTCTTCCTGGATAACCAGCTTCCGGAATTCTCTGCCATGAACAGCTGCAGCCATCACGGATGCCACTAACCTTGATAGATATTTTCTAGCCCTGAGGGAAAGAAATGACCCCGAAGGGCTACTTTTTTATCTTGTCAGTATCAAATTCTATTTAAAGAAACATACCGCTTTTTGTTTCCCGACATCAGCAATAATCTCCAGAGCTTTATGCGTTCCTTTATTGACATCATATACTTTAATGATTTCTCCAAGGGAGGCGCTTAGCGGTAGCAGCTCAGGAAGCAAATTTTGAAAGTGGTTTAATAATTTTGTCTGAAGGACTCCTCCCCTGCCTTCCGGGAAAAGCGCCACATAAAAGATATCACTTTCAATGAGATCCTGAAAGAAATGGGTTCCATAAGATATTTCTGGGGTGAACCCTCCCTCTTTGACTGCAATTTCACCGAGCACGGTGATATTATTAATTTCGGAAAAATAAACAGGCACGCCGAGCGAAGGTGTACTGGTTCCCCATCGTCCAGGGCCGAGCAGCAGCACGGTCATGTTTTCTTTCTCAATCTGGCTGTTCAATTTGCCGATACATCTGGCTACCCTGTATTTTTCGAGGTCACTTAGCCTGCTGTAGGTTTCAGGCTCGACATAAATGATTCGCTGAATACCGTAATGGATATTCCCGCCCATAAAAGTATTATGGCTTTGAAAGAATGTTTTTTGAAAATCAATATGTTTCGGGAACACCACCTTACTTTTAAGACCTTTTGCGGGCAGCGGTCTGCACTGCAGGAGATTGATCTGATAATGATCCAAATCTTTAAAATTAACGGTAAATTCGATGTCCACCGGATACGCGTAGAATTTTTCCAGGCATTTAAGCATTTTCTGAATGACCCCGACGAAAGTAGAATCGGACAGAAATTGATCAAAATTAATAATCCAGGCCTGCCGGTCTTGCTGGCCTATTTCTTTCATCACTTTTTCTGCAGTATAGTCTCTCTGCGCGAAATAATGCAGTTTGGGATCGTCAATTTCGTTTAAAAGATCGTTAAACGCGATACCAATCATGCTGTTTTTGGTTACCATCAGCGCATCAATATTTCTTTGGGCATATTGCCTGTAATCATCAAAATCCGTTAAAGGTGATGACAAAGGTTCATCAATCGCTATAATTCTGGCATAGTCACCCGCCGTACGGTTTACAGCCCGAGTGCCTAGACCTACAACTACCCGCAGCATGCCCGCTTTCGGAGACATTTTCTCATCCCAGACATAGATATTGTTTGAGTAGCCGACCCCAGCAAGATCCGGGAAAAAATATTCCTTACGATAAGAACCCGATACGCGTTGAACAAGCAAAGCCATCTGCTCATCCTGGTCGGCTATTCCTCGTTTCAAACGGTACATCAGCGCGTCGTCGCTCATCGTGCTGGCAAAGACTTGTTTCACAGCGTTTTCAAATTCAAGATAGCGATGTTCGAGCGTACCTTGGTTCGTACAAAAAACACTTTCATATTTTCCAGCAAAAGAATTGCCAAATCCATCTTCCAAAAGGCTGCTGGAGCGGACAATGATCGGTGATTGTCCAAAGTACTCCAGGACCCGCAAAAAATGGTTTTTGACATTCTCTGGAAAAATACCGCTAAGTATTTTGCTTTTAATGACTCTGGCCAGAGAAAAATATTTTTCAGGTTTTCTCTGCTCCATCCTAAGTTTCCAGAGACCATTTTTTACAAGATAAGTGTAAAAGACATCGGAACCAATGTAGAACGAATCATGGGGTTCCAAAATTTTTTTATAATCAAAATTTTTATCTTCAAGTAAAATTTTTCTGGCCAGAAGCATTCCGACTGCTTTACCACCGATAAATCCCGATCCAATTAAACTTGACTTAATCTGAAGTAGATCTTCCAGGGTAAAGACCTTCGTCAGCAACTCAAGGAATCTTTCATCACGACTTAAAACCATCCGGCAGAGCTTTTCTACCAGGTTTTTTTCCTCAGCAGACGGCATACGACTGAATTTTACCTTTTCATAGGTGTCTGACGCTTTCAAAAACATCCGGTCCCAATAATCCAAATGCCTTCGCGGAGCATCAAACACATTCAGGGACATATCCGCAAACAGCTTTGAAGCATCGCTGCTGCTTGTTAACGGAATAAAATCCTGCGCCTGCTTAATATGCGGGAGAAACATCGTCGGTGAGTACCTGTCGATCACCTTGACCGGATGGATATAGGTCTGTCCCCTGACATTATAGATATTCATCAATACCTGAGTCGTTTCCCGAATCGCCGAAATCGTCTCATACGAATTCATATTTTTATAAATTGCAAAGAAAGCCACCGTTTTCAGTTCATATAAATACGGACAGGTAATCTGGAAAAAGTTTCCGATCATAAGATCCGTTGCCCAGGTGTACAAAAGATCGGACAGACAATCAAAAACGTAAAAGGCCTCTTCTCCCTCAGCTGCAATGATCTGGTGGACCTGCGTGGAAAAAGCTTCGAAACCGTGTTCGGCGTCGATATGGTACACTTTAACATTTTCATTGTCGTCAATAATTGGAGAATGACGCGCAAACCGCATATAGATCACTTTTCTGCCCTCGTCCAGACTCGTTCTGACAAAAGGCAGCACAAAGGATTCATAATCTGCGATATTGTCAACCTGCAGAACAACATTATCGCCAATCCTGAGATGGTCGATGATCTCATCGAGCCCCGGCAGGCCGGATCTTATTTTCTTACGCTGATCCATTACACATCATTCCTTACGCCAATTTAGCTATCATTTTATTCTTAAAAAATTAGTAGTTGTCAGCATAGTTAACACTCAAATCTATACATGCAAAAAGCCAATAACCGATACGCAAAAACCAAGCAATGAATCCTGGCATCTATCCATTACTTGGCTTTACTATGCGGTATGATAAAGCATAACGGTAGATGCCGTGTAATATCATGTTATCACATCCGGCATGAACATTACACTCTGTTTATCATAACAAGTGGCTAGATAATTATACTTTTGCCCATCAAATATTTGTCCACTTCTCTAGCTGCCAGCTTTCCTTCCTGGAAAGCCCAGACAACCAGACTCTGACCTCTGCGCATGTCGCCAGCAGCAAAAACTCTGTCAACATTCGTCTCAAAAAACGCATATTCCGCTTTGACATTGCTGCGGGCATCCCGCTCCAGCTTAAGCTCTGTGGGGATATTGTCTTCAGGCCCTAAAAAGCCCATGGCCAGCAGGATCAGGTCCGCTTCCCATACCTTTTCACTTCCGGGAGTCACCTGTGGAACCATTCTGCCGGCAGCGTCTTTGACCCAGGTAAGGTTGACTGTATGAACTTCCTTGACCTCACCGTTCTCATTGCCCACAATCTTTGTGGTGGAAATGCAATAATTCCTCGGATCCTTGCCATAGAGATAGATTGCTTCTTCCTGTCCATAATCTACTTTCAGTTTTTTCGGCCATTCCGGCCAGGGGTTCGCAGCTTCAATACGATGAGCAGGTGGCTCAGGCAGAATTTCAAACTGGAAAACACTTTTGCAGCCATGTCGGATTGCCGTGGCCACACAGTCCGTCCCCGTATCCCCGCCGCCAATGATGATGACATTCTTACCCTTGGCACTAATAAAACTCTCATCCTTTAGGTTGGAATTCAATAAACTTTTGGTGGTCGCTTTTAGGAAGTCTACGGCATAATAAACCCCTTTCAGATCTTTGCCTTCCACATCCAGCCCCCGGGGCTTGGTAGCTCCTGTGCACAGCACAACGGCATCATAGTTGTCTACGAGCTCTTGGGCCTTCATATATTTGCCGACTTCGGTATTCAGAACAAATTCTATCCCGGATGCCTTCAGTACATCAAGCCGTCTTTCAATAAATCGTTTATCAAGCTTCATGTTGGGGATCCCATACATCAAAAGTCCCCCCGCCCGGTCATCCCGCTCATACACCGTGACCTCATGGCCGACGGCATTCAGATAATAGGCCGCAGACAGTCCGGACGGGCCCGAACCGACAACAGCGACTTTCTTGCCGGTGGCTTTGGCCTTCTTAGGATTTACCCATCCTTCGGCAAACGCTTTCTCGATAATCTCATATTCAATGCTGTTAATAGTCACAGCGTCCATGATATAGCCTTCGGTACAAGCCCCTTCACAAGGTGCAGGGCAAACCCTTGAGGTAAATTCCGGGAACGGCGTTGTTCTACTCAGCCGCTTGTACGCTTCCCGCCATTGTCCTTTATAGACAAGCTCATTCCATTCTGGAATTAAATTGTGCAGCGGGCAACCTGAAGCGGCGCCGTTCAAGAGCACACCGCCGTGGCAGAAAGGTACACCGCAGTCCATGCAGCGCGCGCCCTGCGTCCGGACAATCTCAGGATCCTGGGGAAGCTTGACTTCATTGTAGTCTTTGATCCGTTCTTCAGGCTTCCTTTTCTTCGGATCGATTCTGTTATACTCTAAAAATCCTGTTGCTTTTCCCATGATCAGACCTTCCCTTCAAAGGCCGCCGTCAGGGCTTCTTCACCGCTTAAGCCAGCCTTGTGAGCTCTATCAATATTTTCCATCATCTTTTTATAATCTTTGGGTATGATCTTCGTAAATCTTGCTGCGTAATCCGCCCAATTGTCCAGTACTTTTCGGCCTAGGGGGCTTCCCGTATGCGCCACATGTTTACGAATCATTTCCCTGATTTCTTTCAGTTCCTTTTCCGAAGTGATTTTTTCCATAAGAATCAGAGACTTGTTGCAGTATATTTCCTCAAAATCCAGGATATAGGCAACACCGCCAGACATACCCGCAGCAAAGTTCCGTCCTGTCTTACCCAGGATCACAACTTTTCCTCCGGTCATATATTCACAGCCATGGTCGCCGACACCTTCAACAACCGCATTGACGCCGCTGTTCCGGACACAGAATCTTTCGCCGGCGATTCCGTTGATATAGGCTTCACCCGAAGTTGCGCCGTAGAAGGCAACATTGCCGATTAGAATATTCTTTGCTGGTTCAAAATCCGAAGTTTTTGGCGGATAGACCATGATTTTGCCACCCGAAAGGCCTTTGCCAATATAGTCATTAGCATCACCCTCAAGTTCCAAGGACATGCCCTTGGGTGCGAACGCACCAAAGCTTTGACCTGCAGAACCAACAAAAGTCAGCTTAATGGTATCCTCAGGAAGCCCCTCTTCCCCGAAACGCTTGGTTATTTCACTGCCGACAATGGTTCCAACCACGCGGTCCACATTGTTGATCTTCAGTTTGGCCCGGATTGATTTTTTGTGTTCCAGGGCCGGTTTGCACATTCTTAAAAGCTTGCGCATATCCAGGGATTCTTCCAGTCCATGGTTTTGCTGCTGTGACTTAAATCTGCCGACATCTGCACCGGCATAGGGCTGATACAGGACCTGGGAAAGATCAACCTTAGCTGCTTTCCAATTCTTAATATTTTCTTTGTGTTTGAGCCTGTCTGTACGTCCAACCATTTCATTAATGGTCCTGAAGCCGAGTTTCGCCATAATCTCCCGCATTTCCTGTGCAACAAACAACATAAAATTCTCAACATGCTCAGGCTTGCCGGCAAAATTCTTACGGAGCTCTTCATTCTGGGTTGCAATACCTACGGGGCATGTGTTCAGATTGCAGACGCGCATCATCACACAGCCCATGGAAATGAGTGGGGTGGTGGCAAATCCATATTCCTCAGCACCTAAAAGTGCAGCGATGACAACATCTCTACCTGACAGAAGCTTACCGTCTGTTTCCAGGACGACTCTGTCTCTTAAGCGATTAAGCACAAGGGTCTGATGGGTTTCGGCAAGTCCCAATTCCCACGGCAATCCTGTATTTTTAATGCTTGTTCGCGGTGAAGCACCTGTACCGCCATCATAGCCGCTGATCAGAATAACGTCGGCCTTGCCCTTGGCCACACCGGCCGCGATCGTACCGACACCCACTTCAGAAACAAGCTTAACATTGATTCGGGCATCACGGTTGGCATTTTTAAGGTCATGGATCAGTTCCGCCAGATCTTCGATTGAATAGATATCATGGTGCGGCGGGGGTGAAATTAATTCGACACCTGGTGTTGAGTGTCTAACTTTGGCAATTGCCGGAAAAACCTTCCGGCCTGGAAGCTGCCCGCCTTCTCCAGGCTTGGCCCCTTGCGCCATTTTGATCTGTATTTCCGAGGCATTTACCAGGAAGCTGCTGGTAACACCGAAGCGACCTGAAGCAACCTGCTTGATGGCACTGATCAGACTGTCGCCATTCGGCAGCTTTCTAAATCTTTCAGGATCCTCGCCGCCTTCACCGCTGTTACTTTTGCCGCCCAAACGGTTCATGGCAATCGCCATACATTCGTGAGCTTCCTTGCTGATCGAGCCATAGGACATCGCCCCGGTCTTAAATCTTTTGACGATAGACTCGACCGGTTCGACTTCTTCGATAGGAATCGTATCTCCGGCGCTTATTTTGAAATCCAGCAGCTGCCTGAGTGTATAGATCTCCTCGTCATTAATTTTTCTGGAGTAATCTTTGAAAAGATGGTAATTGCCTTCCCGGCAGGCGCGCTGGAGCAAGTAAATTGTTTCCGGGTTATAGAGATGAATCTCCCCGTTATCTTTACATTGGTAGAAACCGCCGATTTCCAGTGTATCTGTGTAGAGTGCATTCTCATCAAAAGCACTTTCATGCCGCATTTGATTTTCCATCGTAATTTCTTCCAGACCGATTCCTTCCAAGCGGGATGGCGTCTGAGTAAAGTAGCGGTCAATCAGATCTCTTTTCAGTCCGACAGCTTCAAATATCTGGGCACCATGGTAGCTGCGCATCGTCGAAATACCCATTTTCGTAAGCACCTTTAAGATGCCTTTGATCGAGGCTTTAATATAGTTCTTTTTGGCCTCCTGATAACTTAGGCCATTCGTCATTCCTTTGGCCGCTAGGTCTCTGATCGTTTCGTAAGCAATATAGGGGTTGATCGCGGTAACACCGTACCCGATCAAGGCACAGAAATGGTGTACCTCCCTGGCTTCTCCGGTCTCCAGAACAATACCCACACTCGTCCGGATTTCACGGCGTATCAAATGGTGATGCAGCCCTGAAGATGCCAGAAGAGCGGGGATAGCAGCAAATTCTTTATTAACGCCCCTATCCGAAAGAACAAGAATATTTGTGCCATCAGCAATTGCTTTATCTGCTTCCCGGGATATTTTGTCTAAAGCTCTTTCCATTGCTCTAAGGCCGCCAGCTGCCTTGTAAAGAATGGAAATCCTGGCTGTCTTGAACTTCCCGTTATTTAATTTCATAATGGTATCCAATTGCGTATTGGTGAGGATCGGTGACTCCAGATATACTGCGGAACTATGCGTCCGGTCAGGATCCAGAAGGTTTCC
This sequence comes from Dehalobacter sp., assembly GCA_023667845.1. Classification (NCBI taxonomy): domain Bacteria; kingdom Bacillati; phylum Bacillota; class Clostridia; order Eubacteriales; family Desulfitobacteriaceae; genus Dehalobacter; species Dehalobacter sp. The sequence goes on from JAMPIU010000073.1 coordinate 128,019, forward strand.
CGCATTCCCCAGGAGCATTGTGCTGGAGGTAATGATTTCCTCACGGATGCCATCAATCGGGGGATTCGTCACTTGGGCAAAAAGCTGCTTGAAATAATGGTACAGCATTTGAGGTTTGTCTGAAAGTACTGCCAGCGGTGAATCCATGCCCATCGATCCGACAGGGTCAAGGCCATCAGTCGCCATCGGCAGAATCATTTTATTGATATCCTCATGGGTATAGCCAAATGCTTTCTGCTGGGAGATAATATCTTCCAGCATCGGTGCTTCCAATTCGTCGTCAGCAGGGAGATCACTTAAATAGACAATATGCTTCTTATTCCACTCTTCATACGGATGCATCAGGGAAACATTCTTTTTGATTTCCTCATCAGAAATGATCCTTTGTGCTTCCGTATCGATCAGGAGCATTTTACCCGGTTCCAAACGGCCTTTATACTTGACATTTTCAGGCTTGATGTCAAGAACCCCCACCTCGGAGGCGAGGATAACTTTATCATCTTTCGTGACATAATAACGTGATGGTCTTAGTCCATTCCTGTCCAGTACGCCACCGATAACGGTTCCGTCGGTAAAGCCCATGGCAGCCGGTCCGTCCCAAGGCTCCATAATAAAATTATTAAACTCATAAAAGTCCTTTTTTTCTTTGGACATCAAATCATTCTTTTCCCATGGCTCAGGAATCATCATCATGACAGCATGAGGAAGCGATCTGCCAGTAAGATGGATAAACTCAAGACTGTTGTCAAACATGGCCGAATCGCTGCCTGACTCGTCAACAATCGGATATACCTTGGAAATGTCATCAAATAATGGTGAATCAATGCATTTTTGTCTGGCCTTCATCCAGTTAACGTTACCTCTGATGGTATTGATTTCTCCATTATGGACGATATACCGGTTCGGGTGCGCCCGCTCCCAGCTCGGAAAGGTATTGGTGCTGAACCTGGAATGAACCATAGCCAGTGCTGAAACAAAATCGAGATCGGAAAGATCCAGATAAAAGTTTCTGAGCTGTTCAGCTGTAAGCATACCTTTGTAGACAATGGTTTTGCTGGAAAGGCTGGCAATATAGAAGGAGCCGCCCTTATCTTCACACATTGGGATGATCAGTCTTTCTGCTCTTTTCCGAATGACATAGAGCTTTCTTTCAAAATCCATATCATCGGTCAGATCGGGGCTTCTTCCGATAAAAACCTGTATAAACCGAGGCATAACAGCTTTGGCACTATGGCCGACCGTCGATTTGTCGATCGGGACTTCCCGCCACCCAAGAATCTTCTGTCCTTCCTCACGAACAATCTTTTCAAAAGAGTCCATCTGGGTAACCCGAAAATCTTCATATTTGTGCGCAAAAATCATTCCTACACCATATTTGCCCTTTTCCGGCAAATTAAAACCAAGAACATCACATTCCCGTTTAAAGAAGTCATGGGGTATTTGCACCAAAATGCCAGCGCCGTCACCCGTATTCTCATCCGCACCACTGGCACCTCTGTGGTTTAAGTTTTCCAGAACGGTTAAAGCTTCCTCGACAATGTCGTGCGATTTTTCACCTTTGATATTCACGACAAATCCCATACCGCAGGCATCATGCTCAAAGGCCGGATCGTAAAGACCCTGTTTTTTTGGCAATTGATTGTATTTCATATTACACACCCTTTGTTGGAGTTTACATCTATAGTTTCTTTACGATTTTACCAAAAATCCATCAACAACATAACTGTTTTAACTAAAAAATATTGTATTCATTTTAATTTTCTTTGTATTTTTTAGTTTTTTGTATAATTTTAATGCTAATGTTTAAATATTTAGATTTAATATTATAAATTCATTATTTTGCATCACTAATATCTTATAATGAATACAGTATATTGTTTGTTTTGTTATGTTCAAACGCAAATTAATATTGTAGAATACGGTTATTGATAAAAAACATTATTTTTTCTGGAGGGTAAAAAATATGTCTTATGTCCAACAAGTCATGGAACAGGCTATCAAAAGAAGCCCGAACGAGCCCGAGTTCCACCAGGCACTCAAGGAAGTGCTGGAATCTTTGGAACCGGTAATTGCCAAACACCCCGAATATGAAAAAGCTGGTATCCTCGAGCGGCTCGTCGAGCCCGAACGCGTGATCATGTTCAGAGTTCCCTGGGTCGATGACAAGGGAAATGTTCAGGTTAACCGTGGTTTCCGAGTTCAATTCAACAGCGCTATCGGTCCTTACAAAGGCGGCCTGCGTTTACACCCGTCTGTTAACCTTGGCATCATCAAATTTTTAGGTTTTGAGCAGATCTTCAAAAACTCCCTGACCGGACTTCCGATCGGCGGCGGCAAGGGCGGCAGCGACTTCGATCCCAAAGGCAAATCCGATAACGAAATCATGAAATTCTGCCAGAGCTTCATGACCGAACTTTGTAAACATATTGGTGCAGACACTGATGTTCCTGCCGGTGATATCGGTGTTGGCGGCAGAGAAATCGGTTACATGTTCGGCCAGTATAAGAGAGTCAGAAATCTCTTTGAAGGCGTACTTACTGGAAAAGGCCTGACTTATGGCGGAAGCTTAGTTCGTACCGAAGCAACCGGCTATGGTCTGGTTTATCTGATGGACGAAGCAATTAAAGACATCGGCAAATCCTTTAAAGGTGCTACCGTTGTTATCTCCGGTTCAGGCAACGTTTCGATTTATGCAGCCGAAAAAGCCATGCAGCTGGGTGCCAATGTTGTTGCCCTGAGCGATTCCAACGGCTACATCTACGACAAAAACGGTATTGACCTGAAGACCGTTAAGCAGCTCAAAGAAATTGAGAGAAGAAGAATCAAAGATTATCTGGAATTCCACCCGAAAGCCGAATACAAAGAAGGCTTCGAAGGCATCTGGACCATTCCTTGCGATATCGCTCTTCCCTGCGCTACGCAGAACGAATTGAACGAAGAATCCGCCAAGGCTCTGGTTGCCAATAAATGCTTTGCTGTCGGTGAAGGTGCGAATATGCCTTCTACGCCGGAAGCAGTCAAAGTATTCCATGCCAATAAAATCATCTTTGCTCCTGGTAAAGCTGCCAATGCCGGCGGTGTTGCAACCTCCGCTCTGGAAATGTCCCAGAATAGCATGCGTTACTCCTGGACTTTCGAAGAAGTTGACGCCAAACTTAAAGACATCATGGTCAACATCTATCGCAATGCCAGCTCAGCTGCCAAAGAATACGGGTGTGAAGGCAACCTGGTCGTCGGTGCTAACATTGCAGGCTTCCTGAAAGTTGCTAACACCATGATGGCTCACGGCGTAATCTAAGCCGGAGCTGCCTAATCCGATTCGTGATTCCATTGATACTCACGATATAGTCTTGATACCACTAAAATTAAAAAGACCTCTTGGAGACTGAGTATGTTCAAAACAGCTCGCATCCAAAAGGTCTTTTTTATTAATGTTTTTCAAATACTATTTGCTCTCAACCATCACCCTTGGCACTCTCTTGGAAATACCGCACAGGATCTCATAGCTAATCGTTCCACATTGTTCAGCAATCCGATCTGCGGAAATAAACAAGTCACCGTCTTTGCCAAGTAGAATAGCTTCATCTCCTTCTTGGATCCCTTCAATTTCTGTTACATCAACCATGATCTGATCCATGCATATTTTGCCGATGATCCTGGCTTTCTTTCCCTTCAGCAAGACCTCACCGCCGTTGGACAGAGAACGGCGCAGACCGTCTCCGTAACCGATCGGCAGCGTTGCGACTTTTGTGGGCCTGTCGGCAATAAACGTCCTTCCATAGCCAACACTCTCGCCCTTTTCGATGGTCTTCAGCTGGGAAATGCGGGTTTTTAAAGACATGACCGGTTCAAAGCCGGCTTCCTGTCCGGCGTGGTCCATCGGTAAAAGTCCGTACAATATGATTCCTGGACGGCAAAGTTCGTAATGACTTTCGGGAATTTGCATGATTGCGGCAGAGTTTGCGACATGACGGATCGGAATTTTTATTCCTGCCGCGCATAACTTTTCATATAAGTCATCAAAGATCTTCAGCTGCTGCTTCGCATAAGACAAATCAGTGCTGTCGGCCGTGGCCAGATGGGTATAAATCCCCTCCAGATAAAGGCCAGGAAGCTTTGCAATTTTTTGAATATTTTCGAGTATATTTTCGCGGAACCCTGTCCTACCCATTCCCGTATCCACTTTGATATGGAGTCTCGCTGTTTTATTCAGCTTCAACGCTGCCGCTGAAAGCGCTTCAGCCTGTTCGATCTGAAATATTTCGGGAATGATCTCTTCTTTGACCAGTATTTCTGAATACTTCGACAATGTAGGTCCAATAACCATAAGGGCAATATCCGGGAATTCCCTTCTGAGCTCCAAAGCTTCTTCCAGGATAGCAACCCCGAATCTGGTAATCCCTTCTTCCTTTAGAGTCCGAACAACCTCCACTGCACCGTGTCCGTAGGCATCTGCCTTGACTATGGGCATTATTTCACTGCCGGCGTACTGCTGTATCCTTTTTAAATTGCGTCTTAAAGCCCCCAAATCAACTTCTGCCCAAACCGGACGAAAAATATTCATTCTAAAAATCTCCTAACTGCTCTATCTCTTTTCTGACCCTTGGGAGGCAATCAGCTACCTCCGAAGCTGTGAAACCTGATAAACCAAACTGATCTTTTAAAACATCTCCGGCCTTGCCGTGAAGATAAACCCCCATGCAAGCTGCACCTAACGGAGGGACACCCTGGGCAATCCAGGACATAATACTTCCGGTCAGCACATCCCCTGTGCCGCCTGTGCCAAGTCCTGCATTACCTGTCGGATTCAAAAAAACTCTGCCGTCCGGCGAAGCAACGACCGAACCTGCGCCTTTCAGGACAACAATGGCACCCCATTCCAGGGCTTTGGCCAGCGCTATCTTCAAACGGTTTTCCTGAACCTCGTCAATTGAACAGCCGCATAAGCGGGCCATTTCCCCTGGATGAGGCGTCAGAATAAGATTGCCTCTGCCTTTCCTTAAACTGACAACATCCGGTTCGCGGGAAATCAGATTCAACGCGTCTGCATCCAGAACTACCGGTACATCGGTCTCTATCAGTATATTTTTTATGACATTAAGAAATGACTCCGTCTGCCTGAGTCCGGGACCTACTGCACAAGCGTCAGCTCCTTGTAACCGCTCCTGAATGACCGACCAGGCATTGACGCTTAACATTTCATAATCCTTTGCTGGCCAGACCGTAGCTTCAATGACTCCCAAATCTACCGTCTCAGCAATCGCTTCAGGGGTAACGATCTGAAGAAGCCCTGCCCCGCAGCGCAGAGCCGACTTTCCTGCCAGGATGACAGCCCCGCTCATTCCAAGCGATCCCCCAATCAGAACCGCCCGGCCATGCGTACCTTTATGGCCCAGTATGTGTCTTGCTGGAATCAAAGGCCGGATGACTTCATCCGTCAATAGATAGGCAAAGATTTTTTCTTCGCCTATCACTTTTTCGGGAATTGAAATTTGGTCAATGACCAGCCTTCCTGTATAGATTAATCCTTCTCCGAGAAAATGTCCAAGCTTTGGCAAGCCAAAGGTAACTGTCACATCTCCCTGGACTGCAATCGTATGTACTTTCCCCGTATCTGCTTCCAGACCGCTGGGAATATCGACACAAACCACCGGCAGATCGGCTTTGTTTAAGTCTTCAATGAAACCTGCCAGGGATTCCGGAATTTCTCCTTTAAAGCCTATTCCATACAACGCATCAACAGCAACCTGAGACTGCATCAGGGCAAGCTTGAATAGACGAAGCTGTTTTTCGTCTTCGACAGGAATGATCTTTTCTCCCATTTTCTGGAACAATTCATAGTTCAGCTTGGCATCCCCTTGAAGCTCAGCAGGATTTGCGAAAAGAAAAACGGTCACTTCCATCCCTAATACACAAAGATGCCTGGCCACTGCCAGACCGTCACCGCCATTATTGCCTTTTCCGGCAAGAATAACTGCTCTCAAACCGCGAAGCGACTTTTTTTCATCCTTCAGCAGAATAATCTTTATTTCCCTTACTACTGCCAACGCTGCATTCTCCATAAGAATGGACCCGGGGATTCCAAAATGATTGATTGCGTTGGAATCAATGCTGCGCATTTGTCCGGCACTTACAATACGCATTTTTTTCTATCCTCCTCGGAAAAAAACTTTTCCTACTTATTTTATAATGAACACCGCCAAGTACCATGTCAACCCTAAAATGCCCGCCCGTTGCTGTCACCGTTCGTTGCTGTCTAATATTTTGGATACCAACGATATCTATTCCAAAATAACAGATGCTATGGCCGTATCTTTACTGTGAGAGAGGCTTATTCGGACTCTCTCTGCTCCTCTCGACCGCGCTGCAGCCTGTGCCCTTTCACTCAAATATACGATTGGTTCTCCCGCTTCATTCCGCAGGATCTCAATATCATGCCAGCTTAGACCACTGAGCCCCGTCCCCAGTGCTTTAAGTACCGCTTCTTTGCCTGCAAACCTGGCAGCCAGAGAAGATATATGTTTTTTTGATAGTTCAGCCAGCTCCCTGTCGGTAAACAGTCTGGCAACCAGTTTTGAATGTCTCCGGCAGGCCTGTTCAAATCTGGCTATTTCAACAATATCTATACCTGGATACAAATGAAGTTCCCCGTTTCTTCGTAAAATCAAATACCATTTCTGGCCCTGGTACTAGACATAGGGTCCTGAATCCAGGGTTCGGCAGAAGGCTGCTGCGGACTGGTCTGTTTGTATGGAAGCCTCATTTCTACAGTCGTCCCCTCACCTATTTTGCTTTCAATGTTTAATCCGTATTCTGAACCATATAAACCCTTCAGGCGGGCATGGACATTGGCGAGCCCTACACCGTTGCCTGAGCCTACACCGGGCAGCAGGACATCTTTCAGCCGATCCTCTTCAATCCCCATTCCGTTATCAATGACTTCTACAAAAAGTTCGCTTTTACCATCTTCCAGCCCGAGTTCCCTGACCCGGATCGTTACAACACCATTCAGCATGATCATGGGGGTAATCCCATGTTTGACCGCATTTTCAACTAGAGGCTGAATACTCAGTCTTGGCACCTCGGCATCCATCAGTTCCTTGGGAATTTCCAGCTTAATCTTCAGCTTTTTCCCAAAACGAGCTTTTTCCAGCACAAAATAATTATTAACGAATTCCATCTCTTCCCGAAGAGAAATGAGTGCGCCTTTAGATTTTAAAGACTTACGGAAAAATTCGGCCAGATGGATCAAAAGTCTTCTGGCCCGGTTGGGGTTGGTTCGGCTGGTGGCAATAATTGTATTCAGAACATTAAAAAAGAAATGCGGATTGATCTGAGCCTGAAGAGCATCGAGTCTGGCTTCCATCGTCAGATTGGTCTGATGGTCCAGTTCAGCTACTTCCACCTGAAGGCTTAAAATCTGGCCCATGCCAAGTGCAAGCCTGATCAGGTCAGGAGAAATCTTTCCGCCCTTCGTTTCATAGAGCTTAAATGTTCCGACAACATTTCCTTTGCAGGAAAGCGGAACAATGACTGCCGCAGCCAAAGGACAGTCACACGTGTCCGACATCGGGCAGTTTAACTCTTCCTGCGTCTGAACAACTTTATATTTTGCAGTCTGTATGACTTCTCTGGTCGCTGCCGTCAGAATCTTATCACCGGGATGGTGCCTGTCGCAGCCTGCCCCAAGATAGGCGAGCTGTTTCTCACAATCGGTGATCGAGACTGCGGCCACCTGAGCAATCCCTTGAATGATTTTGGCAATGGCTTCGGCGTTTTGTTTATTCAGACCGCCGCGCAGGTAAGGAAGTGTTTCGTTAGCAATCTTTACACTCAGGTCTGCCCTGCTTAACGTATGCAGCGGTACGGCCTTTTTCTCTAAATTTTTCATATACCAGAAGAAATATCCGGCATCAATCACCATAAAAGCGGCCAATAGAAAAGCATTTTGCAAATAAAGACCCAGAGCGATTTCAAGGGCTATGACCAGAACAAGGGTTACATTCATATTTTTCATCGTCACACCTCCCTAAGAAATTATTTCAATAAGCTCCGGACTTTTTTATTGCCATTCTCCGAGCTGACTACGAGAAGAATATCTCCTTCTTCGAGCAGGAAGTCGGCTTCAGGAGAAAAATTCTCATTGCCGTTTCTGACAACCCCTACGACTGTTGCCCCAGTTTTTTCTCTGACTTTAAGCTCTCTCAGGGAACAGCCGATTGCGGATGATTCCGGCTGGATTTTGAGTTCTTCAACGTCATTCCAGCGGGAGATATATCGGTCGGCATAGGTCGAAACTTTCTGAAGCAGCGCATCGATTTGCCTGTCAACTTCCTTTCTCTGCTCCATCAGGCTTTTCAACTCGTCAATAAAGGCTTGAACCTCATTTTTTTGGTCAAAAGACTTTAAAAATTTTTCGGCCTCTATCCTGGAGTTCACAATGATGCCAATACCCGGTTTTACTCTGACGACTCCTTCATTTTGCAGAATAGCAATTGCCCGACGGATCGTCTCCGGAGAAACATTGAATCTTCCTGCCAGGGTCGACCTTCCGTGGATTTTATCCCCTTCACGGAACTCGCCGAGAACGACGGCATGCGCGATCTCATTCGCAATTTCCTGGTATTTGGCCTGTTCCAAGATATGATCCCTTTCTTTCTTTGCTGATTTCAGATACCTAGTACCATGTCAATCAATCCGTATCTTCTCATGCACGTATCAAATTTTTGCCTTTTACGTAATTCTACCCTAGGGAGTTGGGGAAGACAATCTTTTCTATAAAAAAAGACCATTTCCAGGCAATATTGGAGCAGCGCCATACCTTCAAAATTTTTCCATTATTTGACGTAATCGGACATTTTAACCCTCTTGACGCCCGACAACTTACAATGCTATGATTGGTTGGCAGTATAATTTTTAGCGTCGCTATTTTGTATGATATGGAGGTTTTTTCTGTAATTAGCATTTGAAAGGGGGGCTAAATATGGCAATCGAGCTATATAGACCGCATCGTGATTATCACTATTTTTCTATTAAACGTACCGAAGAATTAAAGCAGCGGATCGAACCCTATCTGCAAAAAGCTAATCAGATACCTGCCGGACTTAATCTGACAGATTTATATTCTGCCCAAAAGGAAAGGATCCTCCAATACTTCGGGGCAACCCAGGAAATTTGGGATGACTGGCGGTGGCAAATGAGCCACAGGATTACGGATGTCAACACGCTGGATTCTCTTTTTCCGTTAACTGATGCTCAAAAAAATGAGATCGCAACAGTCGGCCGGATATACCGCTGGGCTGTATCACCGTATTACCTCAGTTTAATGGATTTTAGCAACCCTGAAGACCCCATCCTTCTGCAGGGAATACCCAAAATAGAAGAGCTGTTTGATAAAAGCGGAGAAGAAGATCCAATGGGAGAAGCCTTAACCTCCCCCGCTCCTTGTATCACCAGACGCTATCCGGACCGCTTGATCATTAATGTTACCAACATGTGCGGCATGTACTGCCGTCACTGCCAACGCCGGCGCAATATCGGCGAAACAGACGGACACAAGGAAAAAGAAGACCTGAAAGCCGCGCTGGATTATATCCGTGAGAACCCAGAAATCCGGGATGTGCTGATCACAGGCGGGGATGCGTTTCTTTTAAGTGACCAGACCATCGAATGGCTGCTTGCTGAACTTCATAGTATTCCGCATGTTGAAATAAAACGCCTTGGAACCAGGGTCCCTGTAACCCTGCCAATGCGGATTACCGATGAACTTCTAGCCATACTTGCCAAATATCCGCCAATCTATATCAATACCCAATTTAATCATCCGAAAGAAGTAACCCTGGAAGCCAAAAAGGCTGCAGATAGGCTTGTTTCAGCCGGTGTTGTGCTTGGGAACCAGGCCGTACTGCTCAAAGGCATCAATACAGACCCGGATGTCATGAAGAAAATGAATCAGGAATTACTGAAAATCCGTGTCCGTCCCTACTATATCTTTCACGCCAAAAACGTCAAAGGCACCCGGCATTTTATTCCGTCCATTCAGGAAGGTCTGGCCGTGATGGAAGCGCTCAGAGGCTTCACCTCCGGTCTGGCCGTTCCGACCTATATTATCAATGCACCAAAAGGAGGCGGCAAAACCCCGCTCCTCCCCCAATATCTTCTTTCCCTCGATGAGCACCAGGCTATTTTGAAGACATGGGAAGGGAAAATTGTTTATTATGAGAATCATTGCGCTGATGAAGGCTAAGTTAACCGCATTTACCAGGTTAACGGAATTTTGGTGTTATGATGGATTCCTTGAAAGCTTCCTCTTCGTTCCATCTCTTGGTCGATACCGTTTAAGACTTCCCATTTACGTGGGGTCCACATTGGGGCAATGACATCATTGAGAGGTCCGTCGCCCATAAGTCTGTGGATGATCATATTGGGAGGAAGAATCTCCAGGATATTGGCTACGAGATCTATATATTGTTCCATTGAAAGCAGTTGAAGACTCCCCTGGCTGTAGAGATCAGCAAGCGGAGTCCCTCTTAAAATATGAAGTGAATGAATCTTTATACCCTGTATCGGGATTTGACTGATCACCTGTGCTGTCCTGAACATTTCCTCCTGGCTTTCACAGGGAAGCCCCATGATGATATGGGTACATACCCGGATATTCCTTTGTCTGAGCTTATTTACACCCTCCAGAAAACAGTTGAAATCATGTCCCCTGTTCAGCCAGTCCAAGGTTTTGTTATGAACAGACTGCAAACCCAGTTCTACCCATAGATAGGTCTGTTTATTCAGGTCTTCCAGAACATCAAGGATTGCTTCGTTCAGACAGTCCGGTCTGGTCGAAACGGATATGCCGACGACATCTTCCAGCGCCAACGCTTCCCGGTATAAATTTTCCAGATAATCTTCAGGACCATACGTCGCAGAAAACGATTGAAAATAAGCAATATATTTTGCTTTTGGCCATTTTTTCAAAGTCCTTTCCCGAACCTGGTTAAACTGTTCGCGAATGGACAGCCCTCTTTGCCCTGCAAAATCGCCGGAACCTTTTTCACTGCAAAATATACAGCCCCCGTCACTTACCGTCCCATCCCGGTTCGGGCAGCTGAGACCTGCATCCAAAGATACTTTGATGACTTTTTCGCCAAAAAATCCGCGGAAATGTTCATTTAATGTATAATAGCGTTTGTTCATGTTCAACCCCGGTTTCAACGTGCAATATCGTATCTCTTTTGCTAGGCCATGTGTTAAATAAGTCTCTGTATCATAGACTTGTCTTGTGTCATATGTACTTTTGGTCTTTTCCTGTATCCTATTATAGCTTTAGTTGGTCTGAAACAAAACAACAACGGCGAAGAAACCTGTAATTTCTCCATATAAAGCCAGAAACCGGAATCAAATGTATTTCCAGCCTAGCGGTGGCATACATCTGGACTCCGGTCTCATTTATCTTCATAAGCTTACATCTGCATATCATACTTTAGGTCTGCACTTATAACGCAATCTTGTTGCTTCTATAAATTATAGATCGAATTTGCTGTTAATCCTTCAAAATCGGGATAAGCACTTTCTCCGTGTTGGGTTGTATCAAGACCGCTGACCTGTTCAGCGTCTGTAGCTGTGAGTGGAGTGATCGCTCCGATGACTTTCAGTAGGATAAACGTTACCAGACCTGCGTATATATACGTTGCCAGTACTGCGATGAGCTGTATGCCGACTTGATGGAACTCACCAGTGTAGAACAGGCCGTCTTTGCCGAGAGGGTTAACTGCGGTTGTGCAGAAGATGCCTGTCGCCAGAGCTCCCCAGGTTCCGCCGATTCCGTGGATGCCAAAGGCATCCAGCGCGTCGTCATAACCAAGCTTATCTTTAAGGATTGCAACTGCAAAGTAGCATAATCCGCCGGCTCCAAGGCCGATTACCATTGCGGAAGCATTTGTTACATAGGCACAAGCAGGTGTTATGGCTACCAGTCCGGCAACAGCTCCGGAAATTGCCCCAAGGACAGTAGGCTTCCCACGGTGCAGTTTTTCTGCAACGACCCAGCCCAAAAGCCCTAAGGCAGCTGCAATAAATGTGGTTACAAAAGCGATTACTGCAATTCCATCAGCCGCCAGTTCACTGCCTGCATTAAAGCCAAACCAGCCAAACCATAGCAGGGCGCCGCCCAGAATCACGTAAGGAATATTATGCGGAATAGTCGGATCTGTGGACTTATTGATGCGTTTTCCAATCACAAGTGCTGCGATCAGACCGGAGAAACCTGAACTGATATGAACAACAGTACCGCCGGCAAAATCAAGTGCACCTAAATTTCCAAGCCAGCCGCCGCCCCATACCCAGTGCGCGATCGGAACGTATACCAGTAAACTCCAGAAACTCATCAGCAAAACAAATGCGGGAAAACGTAAGCGTTCGGCTGTTGCCCCAGTCATCAAGGCCGGTGTCAGGATTGCGAACATCATTTGGAAGACCATGAAAAGCAGATGCGGAATCGTAGCGCCTTCAGTTCTCGGCTCCAGCCCTACGCCCTTCAGCATCAGATGGTCGAGGCCTCCAATGACTGAACCGATATCCGGCCCAAAAGCAAGCGAATAACCTAAAACTACCCAGATAAGTGTTACAACACCCATCGCAATAATACTTTGCATCATCATGGATAAAACATGACGTTTTTTAACCAGTCCTCCGTAAAAAAAGGCCAGACCGGGTGTCATTAACATAACAAGTGCGGTGGAAATAATCATAAAACCAATATCCCCAGTTGTGTAATTCATTTTCTTCTCCTCCTTAGTTTTCTTGATGTATTTCTTATAGATTTATAGATAGCTTGATACAAGTCTTTAGCCGCGCGCCGATTGACTAATAAAAAAAGCCTCAAAAAAGTATTGCACTTTTTTGAGGCCCCGTTGCCTGATTGACTTGCGTATAACAAACGATCTATCTGTACTATATTACCCGGTAAACAATCTGTAAAGAGGTTTTTCGTTTAAATAATGTATACATTTCTGTATACATTCTTCAATATTACGCATACCTGGTTAATCCTAAACCTGTCATTGGTCATAAGAGTCCAACTCCCCAGATATCCCGGCCACAGTGCCCGCATTTCCCTTCCGTGGTTTTAACGGTCACCCGCATGTCTCTGGTAATAACCTCCTGACCGCATTGCGGACAATAGGTTGTGTTGCCTCCTGCCATATTCCCGAGGTACACATAGGGCAGGGTTTCTTTGGCCAACCTCCATAGTTTCCTCAGTTTCTTTTCATCGGTTGCCGGTATTTTGCTTTTATGCATTGGATGATATTTGCTCAAATGCCACGCCAGCGGAGTATTTAAACCGGACAGCCATTTGGCCAGCGCCTCAATTTCCTGCGGATTGTCATTCAAGTTCGGGATAACAAGCGTTGTGATCTCGGTATGAACGTTTGACACCAGCGTTTCAACTGTTTTTAACACCCACTCCAGTTTCCCTCCGGTGTATTTCTCGTAGAATTCCGGGGTGAACCCTTTAATATCAATATTGACCGCATCGATGTAAGGGATTAGATATTCGAGGTATTTCTGTTCGATAATCCCATTGGATACCAGGACGACCTTTCCTCCCCGCTCTTTAACCAGCGGAGCTGTCTCCATGATCATTTCGTACCAGACCAGAGGCTCCGTATACGTAAAGCAAATCCCGATGGACTGGTCTTCCGCGGCCATTTCCGTCAGCTGCTTCGGGGGAATCTGGCGGCCCTGCTCATATTTTTGGGAGATCTCATGGTTCTGGCAGAAGAAGCAGTGCAGGTTGCAGCCATAGCCGCCGACAGAGAATATCCGGCTTCCCGGATAGAAATGATAAAGCGGTTTCTTCTCCACAGGATCAAGATGAAACGCAGCGACTTCAGCAAAAGTCAGCGGTATGATTTCACCGTTCCGACACCCTCTGACCTTACAGAATCCGGACTGGCCTTCTTTGAGTTTACAGTGATGCGGACATAGCGGACATTCAGAAAATCCTGTCATATGCTTCATCCCTCTTTCCTGTTATTCAAAAAAACGTTCAACTTCAAAACGCCAGAGCTCGACTTCCTCCTCCGGATCAATACCAGCTTTCTGTTTGGCTATTCCGACCTGTTCCTCAACCGTATCAATCCCTTCAAGATGAGGCAGCAACAACCCGACCTTTCCACCGCGGCGTACAACTACCCCGTAACGCTGAGGATCCAGATCTTCGGGCCCAGTAATCTTCTCCGTGTCTCCAAGAACATCGACAGATACAGATATTAAGGGCAGTTCTTCCGCTTGGATCGGCCAAAAGCGTGGATCCTGGGTACCTGCTGCTATCGCGTTATGTCTAATTTCTGAAGCCAGGTTTTCTCTTACCGGTTGGATCGTACCAATGCAGCCCCGCAATGCCCCATCCTTTTTAAGGGAAACAAAGCAGCCTTTCTTTTCTTTCAGCAGAGGGTCTCCAGGAATATTTAACCTGTCAAAAGGCGGGGATGTAAGATAGTAAGTCAGACATTCCCTAGCATAGCCGGCAATCGGTGAAGAACGGAATATCTCAGCAATGAGGTAACCTACCCCAAACGGTCCTTCATAGGAGAGAACCTTAATCGCACCTTCTCTCGCCCCGAGTGCAAACAGCAGGGAATGATAGCCGCACTGGCCCGCTTCATCCAAAAGACTGGCGGGAATCCCCCTGAGCAGTGTTGTATCTCTTTTCAATCCTTTGACTATAAGCTGGTCCAGTTTGGGGCCTGAAGGGTGGAATCCATAAGGTCCGTCTTCTTTGAGCCGGTGGGAAAGGTCACCGCTTGCAAGCAAGGCGCAGCGTTCAGCTGCATCATTTAAAATTTGGCCGACTTTTTTTCCGTAATGTTCCGGACGGCTCATCGGCATGCTTAAGACAACAATCTTCCCGGACCATCCGGCTTGATGGAGAAAATAAAGCGGAATGAGTGAACCATGATCAAGCTCTGCCCGGACAGGAAAAGCATCAGGAATCTCTTCCCTAATGGTCTCCACGAGTTGCTGATCTGTTTCAAAGCTTAAGCTAACCTGGCCTGCCCCAAAACGGCTGAAACTCCCGGAGAGAGTGTCTCCGTCTAAGATTACCAAACCCTGCTCAGCCAGCTGCGCATGAGGAGATACAATCAGAACCGTCTGCGTATTCATCCCGATGACTTGCTGAACGAGCGTCCTATAAGCCTCTGCTGTTTGCTGACAACCTTTTTCTTCACCATGCCCGACCTCAGGCACGAGAATCGGAGGATGAGGAACAAACCCTACATAGACAAGACTCATAGCAATACCCCCTTAGTTTCTAAAGAAAATTTGGCTGACACCAAGCCTTTGGCGATTGATTTTCTCATATCGGTTATTTCATCGGATTTGCTTCTGTCAATTTACTTCTTTTTGAAGCACTATTTTTTCTTTATATATTTTCTTTTTATATGCATATTTATCCTGCCAATTCATCTGCTGGGCCCGGATTAATTATAATCCGGATTATTTCCGGATTATATTTTGTATACATCAGAATAAACACTTGTTATTTCTAAAAAAGTGTGTTAACTTTTTGATATATTTTTATAGGTAATTTAAGCAAAGATGCTTATTCCTCAACCAAACGCTTTGAGGGTTAAGTTTGTTTTTGCTTTTTTTGCTTTTTGTGGTTATTTATCTATGTACCATTTAATATCTAAATCTGAAGGGAGATTTCGAAACAATGGATATCTTTGCAATGAACGTTTTTAACGATGCCGTCATGAGGGAACGGCTGCCCAAAGCAACCTACAAAGCTTTGAAAAAAACAATTGAGGACGGGAAAGCGCTGGATCCCGATGTTGCAGAAATCGTTGCAAATGCAATGAAAGACTGGGCGATCGAAAAAGGAGCCACCCACTATACCCACTGGTTCCAGCCGATGACAGGACTCACTGCGGAGAAGCATGACTCGTTTATTTCTCCGACTGCCGACGGCAAAGTCATTATGGAATTTTCCGGTAAAGAACTGATCAAAGGCGAACCCGATGCATCTTCTTTCCCAAGCGGCGGCATTAGAGCCACGTTTGAGGCCAGAGGCTATACTGCCTGGGACTGCACCTCTCCGGCTTTTGCCAGAGAAGAAAGAAACGGCAACATCACGCTGACAATTCCCACAGTATTCTATTCGTATACCGGTGAAGTTCTCGACAAAAAAACGCCGCTTTTGCGTTCTATGGAAGCACTCTCCAAACAAGCAGTAAGATTGTTAAAATTATTTGGCAATACGACAGCAACCCGGGTCATTTCTACGGTCGGACCCGAGCAGGAATACTTCCTGATTGATAAAAGTTTTTTTGATGCCAGAATGGATTTAGTCCTTACCGGCAGAACACTCTTTGGCGCTCCGCCGGCTAAGGGCCAGGAAATGGAAGACCACTACTTCGGCAGCATCAAAGAGCGCATCGCCGCCTTTATGAAAGAATTGAATGAAGAACTCTGGAAGTTGGGCGTTTTGGCTAAAACGCAGCACAACGAAGTTGCTCCTGGCCAGTTTGAAATTGCCCCAATTTTCTCGACAACCAATGTTGCCACCGACCATAACCAACTGATCATGGATAATTTGAAAAAGGTTGCCTTGCATCATGATCTGGTCTGCCTGCTGCATGAGAAACCGTTTGCAGGCGTCAATGGTTCCGGGAAACACAATAACTGGTCCATGAGCACTAATGATGGACAGAATCTGCTTGATCCGGGAAGTACCCCGCACGATAATGCTCAGTTCTTAACTTTCCTTTGTGCTGTCATTAAAGCTGTGGATGAATACTCCGAACTGCTCAGAGTCTCCGCCGCCAACCCTGGAAACGACCACCGTCTCGGTGCGAATGAGGCTCCCCCGGCGATCATTTCCATGTTCCTCGGCGACATGCTTTCGGATATTGTCGAACAAATCCAAAACAATGGCGGTGCTGTATCATCCAAACCAAACGGCACTTTGACAGTCGGCGTGTCCACGCTTCCGGAAATTCCAAAGGATAACTCCGACCGCAACCGGACTTCACCGTTTGCCTTTACCGGAAATAAATTTGAGTTCCGCATGGTTCCTTCCAGTGCATCTATCGCCGGTCCGAACATGGTCCTAAATACGATTGTCGCTGAAAGTATTTGCCAGATTGCCGATAAGCTTGAAAAGGCTGCCGATTTTAACAGCGAACTGCAGGCCCTCTTGAAAGAAATTCTGGTCAAACACAATCGTATCATCTTCAATGGCAACAACTATTCCGAAGACTGGATCACTGAAGCAGAAAAACGTGGTCTGCCAAACATCAAATCCATGGTGGAAGCTTTGGAGCACTTCATTGATGAGAAAAATGTCAATGCGTTCGAAAAACACGGTGTATTGAGCAAACAGGAAGTTCATTCCCGTTACGAGATTTTGCTGGAGCAATACAGCAAAACGATCAATATTGAAGCCAAAACGATGATTGATATGGCTAACAGGCTGATTCTTCCCGCAGCTGCAAAATATGCAGCTGACCTGGCCGGTTCCGTGCAAAGCGTTAAAGCTGCCGTAGCTTCTGCGGACACCTCGGCTCAGGAAGAAGTCATTAAAGAAGTATCTTCGGCTTTAGGTTCCTTTAAAGCCAAAACTGTGGCTTTGGAAAAAGCTGTTTTGGGCGCGGCTGACGTTGAAGATGTCCATGCCAACGCGGTTTACTACCGTGATATCGTCTTTGTCGCAATGAATGAATTGAGGATCTATGGGGATAAGCTTGAAACACTTGTTGACGCGGAGCTTTGGCCGCTACCGACTTATGTGGAAATGCTGTTCATCATTTAATCCATACCCTTCAGAAAAATAGCAGAGGAGAGGGCACCGGCCCTCTCCTCTGCTATTTTATTACATTCTCATCGTCATTTTCCTATCCCTCACCAGCTTTGCAGACCATTTACTGTTTTGAGTTCTTATCGCCTGCCGGCCCAAAATCCTCCGCGGAAATTCTTAGGCTCCTGGAAAAATATAAACGCGCTTGGGCAGGAACCATTAACAATATTCAAAAGTTCTTTTTGCCGGTTTCTTTTGGCCAGAACCAACATCAGGAGGCGTTTCCCGTCGCGGCCTTCCCCGGTCCAGGTGGTAACACCAAATCCTTTCTTACGCAATAATTTGGGAAGCGTCTCATCGAGCGAATCAACAATGACCTCGGCAGTCATGTACCCAAGAGCAAGTCTTTCCTCGATCCTGCTTCCCAGATACACTCCGATACCATAGCCGATGCAATATGCTGCGATGTTCCAGTAACTGTCCAGGTTTTTTAGAATAATAGACAATCCGGCAATGTACACGAGCACTTCGACCATGGACAGCATGGAAGCATACTCCTTTAAGCCCTTGATCACAAGGATAAACCGTACCGTTGTCAGTGATACGTACGTAATATTAATAGCCGTGATCAGCAGAACAAATAGGACTGCCTGATTCATTCTTATCACCAATCTTCTTTTTCAGACTGGATATTTCTTTGATATTATTATGATCTATTTAAGGGTAATTCTACTCTGCTGTTCCGAATTTTTCTGAGTTGCTGTTTTTCACTCACATTGCCGGCTATCTCCTGCGTGTTACAAAATACCTGTATATGTAAAGAAATGTATAAAATATGCTATGGAACACACAATAATGGTGAATTAGCAAAAGACCGGCTTTTTTTCATTCAGCAAGCCAATATTCTATGTCGGGAGGGGAAAATATTGAAAAAGGGCAGCTATTATGACTGGGCCCGCCAGAAAGGAATATCCCGGCGGGACTTTTTGAGGTTCTGTGCCATGACTGCAGCAATGCTGGGGCTCGATGCAACCGCTGTCCCCAGAATTGTGGAAGCTTTGGAAAACAAGTCACGCCCACCTGTCATTTATCTAAATCTGCAGGAATGCACCTGCTGCGGCGAGTCTTTCATCAGGTCCGCCCACCCTTTGTTTTCGGACCTGATCTTCAATATGATTTCCCTTGATTATATGGAGACGCTGCAGGCCGCAGCCGGAACACAGGCAGAGTCTGTCCGTCTAAAAACAATGCAGGAACATTACGGGGAATATATTCTGGTAGTCGAAGGCAGTGCCACGCTGGCAGAGGGCGGCATTTACTGTACCATCGGCGGAATGACTGCCAACGAGCTCCTGAAGGAATGTGCCGACGGAGCAGCTGCCGTGATAGCGTATGGCTCCTGTGCGACCAACGCCTGTGTCCAGGGGGCACACCCCAATCCAACACAGGCTGTACCGATTCGGAGAATTGTCAAGAATAAGCCTGTCATTGACGTTCCCGGATGTCCGCCCATTGCTGAAGTCATCACCGGTACAATCGTTCATTACCTGACATTTGGGAAAATCCCGGAATTAACGAGCTTGGGCCGTCCTAAAGCCTTTTACTCCAAACGTGTCCACGACGGCTGCACCCGCCGGGCCTTTTTTGATGCCGGCCAGTTTGTGGAGCGCTTCGATGACGAAGGTGCCAGAAAAGGCTGGTGCTTGTATAAAGTTGGCTGCAAAGGCCCGGTTGCCTATAATGCCTGTGCCGTAACGGAATGGAATGACGGAGTCAGCTTTCCTGTGAAATCAGGACACCCTTGTATGGCCTGTTCCGAGAATAATTGGTATGATTCCAGCACGCCTTTTTATGCTCACCTGGCTGAGATCCCCAATGAGGCTATCGGCGGCAACCCTGACCATATCGGTCTTGCCGCTTTAGGTGTGGCCGGTCTGGGTGTTGTTGCCCATGGGGGAATTACGGCCGCTGCCGGAGGACGCGGGAAGAAGAACCACCCGGCCGGAAGTACGGATGCTAAACAAAGAAGACAAGTAACTAAGAAGACGAATGATAAAGAAGACTAATGCAGAAAGGTTTTGAATCTCAATGACAACAAGAATTGTTGTGGATCCTGTCACCAGGATCGAAGGTCATTTACGCATTGAAGCCATTGTTGACGGGACAAAGATCAGTGATGCCGTCAGCTCAGGAACAACATTTAGAGGAATTGAGAAGATTGTCGAAAACAGGGATCCACGTGATGTCTGGGCGTTTGTCCAACGGATTTGCGGTGTTTGCACGCACATCCATGCGATCGCCTCCGTGCGGGCAGTGGAAGATGCCTTGGATTATCCGATCCCCAAAAATGCCAACTACATACGCAATATCATGACTCTGACCCAATTTACCCAGGATCATGTGATTCATTTCTATCATTTGCATGGTTTTGACTGGATTGATGTCTTAAGTGCGTTAAAGGCTGATCCTAAAGCAACAAGCAGTCTAGCTATGTCCATCTCCTCGTGGCCTAATTCTTCGGAGGGTTACTTCAGGGATGTGCAAAACAAAGTTAAGAATATTGTCCAAAGCGGCCAGCTTGGTATTTTTGCCAATGCTTACTGGGGTCATCCCGCTTATCGCTTGCCTCCGGAAGCCAATCTAATGGGAGTCGCGCATTACCTGGAAGCATTAAGTTGGCAAAAAGAAATCGCTAAAGTCCATACCGTGTTCGGAGGGAAAAACCCACACCCGAACTATCTGGTTGGCGGGCATGCTTCGAGCATCAACCTTGATGATGTCCATGTTCTGAATATGGAACGCCTGAATCTTGTGAAAACAAAGATCGATGAAGCCCAAACGTTTGTCAACCAGGTCCTTATTCCGGATATTCTGGCCATTGCTAGTTTTTATAAAAAAGACCTTTGGGGAGGCGGAATCGGCAACTTCCTGGCCTACGGTGGTGTACCGCTGGTCGATATCCACGAACCGGACAGCTACCTGTTCCCGCGCGGAATCGTCCTGAACAGGGACTTGAGCAAAGTCTATGATCTTGATCTAAAGGATCCAAGCCATATTCAAGAATTTGTATCTCACTCGTGGTATCAATACGAGGATAAGGATGCCGGGCTTCATCCCTGGCAGGGGCGGACGGATCCAGCGTATGACGGGCCCAAACCACCTTATCACAATTTGGATGAATCAAAAAAATACAGTTGGATCAAAACACCGCGCTGGCAGGGCCATGCGATGGAAGTCGGCCCACTGGCCCGCTTCGTGGTTGCTTATGCCAAAGGCAATAAGGAAATCAAGGAAATGGTCGATAGCTCTCTGCAGAAACTGGATCTTCCGCTCAACGCTTTGTTTTCAACGCTCGGACGGACCCTGGCCAGAGCACTGGAAGCAAAATTTTGCGTCGATCAACTTGCCGGTTTTTATGCGGACCTAATCGCTAATATTAAAGCCGGTGACACACAGACCTTCAATCCTGAAAAATGGGAACCCAGCCGCTGGCCGGCAGAAGCGCAGGGTGTCGGCTGGGCTGAGGCCCCGCGAGGAGCCCTGGCTCATTGGATTAAAATCCGCGGCGGCAAGGTGGAAGGCTATCAGGCGGTTGTGCCAACAACCTGGAATGCCTCACCACGGGATGCTACAGGACAAAAAGGTCCTTATGAGGCATCCCTGCTCGACACACCGGTCGCTGCTACCGACCAGCCCCTGGAACTGCTCCGGACCATTCACTCATTTGACCCCTGCATCGCCTGCGCAGCACACCTGATAACACCACAAGGAAAACTATTATGCTAGGGAAAATCTAGGGGCCACAATATTTGCGTGCCATGGTGACGCTAGCATACATTCTAAGTGATACGGAGGGATTACGATTGGCCTTATCCAAAGAAAAGAAGGGTTCCGCCCCGATGCCGCAGCGCAGACCGGTATACGTCTGGCAATTTCCTGTCCGGATGTTTCACTGGATAAATGCAGCCGCCGTCACCGTACTCTTTCTTACAGGTCTGTATATTGGAAATCCTGTCTTTATAACCCCCGGAGAAGCTTTCCAGCAGTTTTTAATGGGATCCGTTCGCTACTGGCATGGAATAGCCGCTTTTATCTTTACGGCCAATCTGTTATTTCGCCTCTATTGGTTCTGGGCAGGTAATGCGTATGCCAAGATACGTTTCTGGCAGAAGGCTTTTTGGCAGGACCTCAAGTCAACGGTCCGCTACTATTTATTTATGAGAGGAGAACATCAGGGACATCTCGGGCATAATGCCCTGGCCCAGCTATCTTATCTTCTCTTCATCTGGATCGGAAGTTTTTTCATGATTATAACCGGTTTTGCTATGCGGATAGGCACCAATCCGGACGGTATATCCGGAAAGTTGTTTTCCTGGGTCATTCCGGCTTTTCACAACGAAAATTTGGTTAGGATGAGTCATCATCTTGTCGCCTGGGGTTATGTGGTTTTTTTGTTGATTCACCTCTACCTTGTATTCAGACAGGATCTTCTGGATGATGATGGTACTACCTCATCCATGATCAATGGGTATAAATATGAATTGCCCTCTACTGTCGGCGCTGAAGAAGTCCGTACCCCCGAATATGTTGTACTCCAGAAGGGGGATTAACTTGAATTTCGAGCCCAAACAGGTCTTTTATGAGCCTGAAGCCCTGGATTATCCACTTGGAAAGAAGCTTGTTGATTATTTTCGGCAAACCAATATTCCGGTCAAAGCGACAAGCTCTCACAACAGAATAACCGGTCTGAGCGGAGATACTGCTGCCGAAACCTATTTTGAAGCCAAAAAAACATTGGTGATCGGTGTCAAACGCGGAAAAACGTTTCAAACCTGCAAACCGTCGGCTCATTATCAGCTGCCGCTGACCACAAGCTGTCCCGGGATGTGCGAATATTGTTATTTAGCCACGACGCTGGGTGCAAGACCGTACATCCGCATCTATGTCAATATCAATGAACTGCTTGAGAAAGCCCAAACTTTAATCCATGAACGTTTACCCGAGATCACTTATTTCGAAGGAGCCGCAGTTTCCGACCCAATCCCGGTGGAACAATATACAGGCAGTCTGAGAAAAAGCATTGAATTTTTCGGAAGACAGCCTCAGGGCAGGTTCCGCTTTGTCACAAAATTCACTGACGTCGATAGTCTTTTGAATCTTGAACATCACGGCCATACCAGGTTTCGTTTCAGCCTGAATTGCGAGGAAATCATCAGAAATTATGAGCATGGGACACCATCCGCTGAAAATAGAATAAGGGCAGCCGGAAAAGTACTTCGCGCCGGCTACCCTTTAGGTTTTATTATTGCCCCGATTATCAGATTTGAGAACTGGATGGATCAATACGAAAAGCTCTTTGCTGACCTGGCAGAGCAGTTAAAAGCCGCTTCTCCGGCAAACTTTTCTCCTGCAGCGCTTACGTTTGAATTTATCACACATCGTTTTTCTTCCCGGGCCAAGTCCAATATTTTAAATATCTATCCGCAGACAAGCCTACCGATGGATGAAGCTTCACGCAAATTTAAATTCGGGCAGTTCGGCTACGGAAAATATGTCTACCCACCCGTTAAAATAGAGGAAATAAAGACTTCCTTTCTGGCGTTTATGAACCATCATTTCCCGGGAGCAAAAGCCAAATACTTTATTTAGCTTTTCGGCTATTGTACGCCAGTATGCTGGTATTGGGCGTACCAGCTTCTGATGGCCTGCTTGCTCTGCTCGCTCGGGTAATAATTCTTGTTTTCATCATCTTTGCCCACAGCAAAAACAGAAAAACCAAGATGCCAGGTTTCTTTTTCAAACACTTGCTGATAAGCCAGAAAGCAATTTGCCTGCTCCTGGTTATTAATTATTTCCGACGGCAAGGGATTCCAGGGATGAACTGCAGCACCGTCTCTTTTTGGGAAACCCAGTTCACCAAAGAATACAGGTTTGTTCCATTTCGCAGACAACTGTTTTAATTCATCATAGATATTCTGGTTCCGGTCAAAAATCCGGGTCTTATAGATCGAGCTTACAAGGTTATCTACCGTATTGGTCTCCTGGTCGGTCAATTCAAAATAAGCTGCCACAGAGATAAAATCCACTTTTCCAAGAACCGGATTATTTAATTTGGCAATGTAGGTATCGTACGCCAAATCCTGCCCGGCATTCCATTCAGCTGTATACCACCAGTTTGTCCGGTAAGTCACTTTGCCCTGGTATTCCGCCCTGACAAAATCCGCGACATCAGTCCAATAACCGCATTGATCCTCAAATTGATCAAAGTTGGAACCGATACATAGGGCGTAGACTTTATTCGGCTTAGCCACATCACGGATAAGTTCGACAAGGACGACCTGTTTCCAGTTCCAGAACCATTGATTGATATGATCCGGCTTGAGATCCGTCTCATATTTCTCACCGTTTTGAATATACGGATAAGGTTCCAGAATGACGTTAATTCCTTTATATCTTAAGCGTTTAATCAACCGGACCGCTTTCTTTTCGCTTTCCGCATTGATACTCATCGTACTGGCTGTCAACGACGGAATATCAATTTGGACAGGGACGTTCAGGGTATTTAACCCGAGACTGTCAATATCGCTCAGAGCTTGTTCAATTGTATAATCTACAGACAGGTTTGCCGATTTTATCTTTCCCCCCCATGGGGTAATAATCCTGTTCTTTTCGTATTGGTGACCGATATAGACAAGATCCACTAGAACCAGTTTAATGATCAGCAACACCGCAATAATAACACCTAACGCAATCAGCCGCGTTTTATTTTTTTTGAGCGTATTCAGCAAATTGTTCAATATTCTGACCCTTCCTAAGAATCGTACATGTTAAATAGATTGACGATTAGAAGCGTAAAGGATGAAAAGCTTATACTTTCTAATATGCTAAGAAAGGTTTTCCGCGGAAGAATCTTTGAGCAGAAAATTGTAATTCTGCCTGAGGTATTCCGTCACCTTTTGGGCAATAACCTTATGCCCGTCTTCATTCGGATGGATCCCGTCAATACAAAGCAATTGAGTAAAATCCGGCGTCTTCAGAAAAGCACCTCTTACATCAATCCATCTCGTCCTGGTTTCCTCTGCAATGTTCACAATCATGGAGTTGTAGCGTTCCTGCCACCAGTATATCTTTGTAACGCTTCCAAGCCAAATTAATATACTTTTTCCTATCTCATTACTGTTTTTGCTGATCCACTTGAAATACCGATCGGCGTCAAGCGGGGGAAGCGTCATCAACACCGGGATAATATTATTGTTTTTAAGCGAAATAATGGTATCTGTAAGCATTTTCCCGAAAACGTTGAAATCCGTTTTGGGCTCATGCTCTGCCATTGGATCATTCGCAATCTGCATCCAGTCAAAATCACAGTCATTGCCTCCAAATTCGATCAGTACAATATCCGGACACGTTTTGGAGACATCCCGATTAAGGCGTTCAATACCTTTTTTGATGGTATTACCAAATTTCGCAGCATTATAGACCATGCCCTTCAAGCTGTTCTGGACCAGAGAAACATAGTTTCTGTCCAATAACGAATATTTCCCCTGATCCTCGTTATAGATCACGCCTTTGGAAATGGAATCTCCTACAATCAGAAATGTATAATTTTCTTTCAGTTCGGGCTGATTGTTATCCATCAATTCACACCTTTCACAACGACTTGCTTAAAACTTCATAGGCATTACTTCAAGATTTCATAAGTATTTCAAAATTGCTTTCCAATGTCTCAGCTTTTCCCCAAATTTCATCGTATTGGCCGGACTAGTTGAGGGCAATAGCAGATAGGCAATGGAAGCAGACTCCAGACGGATTTTCCTCTTATATATATTAAAGCCCTTTGCTCCGTTAAATGCAAGTAATTCCAGATTTGGGTACTGAATAAATAAATTTTGAAAATCATTAACCTGTTCATTAACGATATTGCTATCGAGACTGCCTTCTCTGGAGCAGTTACGGATGACATCCCAGAGGGCAATTTTTCTGTCCAAAAGAAATTGTTTCCTGTTCTCATAATCAGGATCCGGAAGTTTGCTGCTTTCTGCCATCCGTGGTACCGCAGCATTAGAGCATCTACGGGCATCGTCAAAAAGCGCATACATAATCCGCCAAAAATGATTGTAAGGATGTGCATAATATTTCTGCTCCCTCAACGATTGCACTCCTGGCATCGAGCCGAGAATCAATACCCGGGACTCCTGATTGATGACTGGTTCAAATGAATAGAGAATTTCCATTTCCATATCAGTCCAAACTCCATTGTCTTGGATAAAAAAGTGATGGCGGCAGCTTGGTATGTTTGTCCCCCTTCGCCGTATTCAGCTGGGCCTGGGTCAGGAAAATACTTTGGCTTAAATCAGTGCCGCTAAGGTCGGCATCGCGCAAATCCGCCCCGATCAAATCAGCTCCGCCCAGATCGTTCCCGCTGAGATCTGCGGCAATCAAACAGGCTCCTCTAAGGTTAGCCCCTCTGAGGTCTGTTTCCCGGAGATCTGCAGCAACCAGACTGCTCCTGCGCTTAAAGGTCTTCAAAATCCCGGCCTGAATATTCCGCTCCTGACAAATAGAAACACGGACCAGTTCACTTGTCTGAAGCAGCAGGGTATTTACTTCGGTACGATATAAAGGTACGTCCATTTTCAGAAGCTCGCACGGGCTAAGCAGTGTCAGCCGTTCCGTCTCTTCCCGTAGGGTACAAAGCGCCTCATGAACTGAATGAGCCGGCTGTAATGTCTCTGCTTCTGTCAAATACCAGAGCATCTCCTGAAGCTGCCGAATGACAAGAAAAACTTCAAACATTTGCTCCTGGAATTCCGGTGATCGCCGCCAGTCTCTGCCGCCGTAACTGAGCCTGGATACTTTTGGCCCTGCGCCAAAACAGTCAAATGCCATGCAGCCTTTCAGACCCAATCCCTGAAGATCTTGATATATACAGCAGCGAAAGTCTTCCTGCAGGTTCCGACAAGGCTGACCGGCCTCTTTATCGTTTGGAAAGCCTTCCGAAGCTGAAAAATACAGCGCGGTGCAGCACAATCCGAAGCAGTTCTCACAGTCAGCTCTCAGACTGCGTCTCTGCTCAGCAAAAATGTCTATTGGTTCACGAATTCCAGACAATATTTGATCCTCCAAAACAAAGAACATTTGATTTATCCCCAGAAATAATGCTTGAATAGTTTGTCTAATCTTTTTTGGCCTTTCTAAGAACCAGTTGAATATTCAGACGATCGGCTTCCGCTTTTAGCAAGCGGACGGCTTCTTCAGCACTGCCGTTGCAGTTGATCCGATCCATATGATGGATCTTATCCATCATATTATTCAGGACGGAAAGCGGCAGCAGGTTGACCGCCAGACAATAAAATCCCTTTGATTTGCCGTCGTTGTAATTCGCGATTAGTTCGCCTAAAATTTTGTGTTTTTCCGTCAGTTCTTCAAGATAATTTTGAAGGTCCATTTTAGCCTTGGCTTGATCCTGCAATACATTTTGATAGGATATAAAGGAATCGGCCTGGCTTGGAGCCTGATACCTCTCACATGGATAGACACTGCATTCAAAACAGTATTCAACATTTTGATGCTTTTTATTACAGGTAATCACGGCACAGGAAGGATGCTTCAAAAAAAAGTCAGGACCCCCGCAGCCGGGGCACTTTGAAGAACCGTCCGTATGAAAGCGCGGACAGAGACAGCAATTCAATCCGCATAATGAAAAGTCGGCGCATTTCCGCCTGTATTCTTTACTTACCATTGATTTGACCATCGCATGCATCTCCTGGTAATAATCATTTTTTAGCATCCCCCGAAGATTAAGGGCCGTATCTAAACATCGCAGCACGGAATTCTTCTTGGGATATGCGCGTTCTCCGCGACTCTGTACTTCACGATCTTGCTTATTAACGCATACGGAATAGGCTTATTTAACGGAAATTGCACCGATCCTTTGGCTCCCTTATAACCGGCCAGTTCCTGTTTAAAGGCTTCGATCCCGCTTGGTGTCGGATAAAATCCAATGTGGTTCTTGAATGCTGCGAAATGAACGAGATTACCGTTCAATACAAACGTAGGCATCTGATAGCTGATCTTTTCCACTGCGTCCGGTGCTGCTTCTCTTATCACATTTCTAATTGCTCTTAATATTTCCTGTATCTCATCAGGAAACTGCAAAATATACCCATCAACTGATTCATGAACCACCTTATCCGCTCCCATTTTTAGTTTCTCCTTTAACTATCTTCAGAATTTATCCGTACGCGTATAAACATCATTAATGAGTTATACGAATTTTAGCAGATTCCTCTGCTAAATCAAGAACCATTTATCATTTGGCACCAGAATAAAGAATAATTTTCCAAATAACCCCTGTAGAACTTGAAAGCGATGTGTTACAATGGTTCTATGACCGAAATATCAATCGAATAGGGATACAGGAGCAACGACAATGGCAAACTTGGTGAAAGCCAGGGACGCAAAGCTATGGGTCTTCCAGAATAATTCTGATGACTGCCAGGCCACCGAATCCGCTCAGGTTTGTTTTGAATGTCGCCATGCAATCTGCTGGTGATTTTTTTGTTGCTTCAGCCAGCACTGATTTATTGGAAAGGAAGATTACAATTGCGTCAGGTAAGTGTAAACCGGCTTCAAAAGGGAGACGTGTTGGGAAGAACCATCTTCTCGCATAACGGTCGTTCATTGCTTGGAAAAGGAGTCACGCTGACCCAGCCATATATCGACCGGTTAAAAGAACTGGGCATTAGTATTGTCTATGTGGACGATGACGAAACCAAGGATATCGTTATTGAGGATGTTATTTCCGAGGAAAACAGGCGGGAGGCAATGAACTCCATTGAGCATTCAGCGGAAGCGGTACGAATCGGTAAAGACCTCAATGGTTTTCAGGTAAAAAAGACGGTAAACAACATCATCGGAGACGTCCTATTTCAAGAGAAGATATTTCTAAGCCTGACAGATATGCGGAGCTATGACAATCAAGTTTATGCGCATTCAGTCAGTGTTTGCGTCCTTTCGACCATTTTGGGCAAAGCTTTGGGGCTGGATAAAGATACCCTGGAGGCACTGGCAGTAGGGGCTTTGCTTCACGATATCGGGACTGTCAAGCTGCCGAAAGAGCTTGTCGCCAAACGTGAGGCCTTTACTCCGAAGGAAAATGACCTATATCAAACGCATACCATTCACGGATATGAAATACTCCGGAATAAACCGGAATTAAACTTATTGAGTGCGCATATTGCTTTGCAGCATCATGAATGGCTGAACGGAAACGGCTATCCCCGTAAGCTATCCGGCAGGCGCCTTCATGTCTTGGCTCAAATCGTAGGGGTGGCCGACTTCTATGATAATCTGGTCAATGATGGCCCGGGCCACTCCCGGATCGTCCCGCATGAAGCCTGTGAAATTGTAATGGGATGTGCAAACAAGCTATTCTCCCAGCAATTGGTTGTAACGTTTTTAAAACATATTGCGGCCTATCCGACCGGCTGTACAGTTAAACTTAATACAGGTGAGGTTGGGATTGTAGTTGACCAGAATAAAAGTTTGCCGATGCGCCCAATTATCAGGGTATTAATCGCCGACAAAGGGCTAGCCCATGTCCAGGCTAAGGAATATAACCTTGTCGAAGATCTTACAACCTTTATTGTATCCATTGTCGAGTGAAGCTGATTCATTTTTTGAAAAAAAACGCCGGCTCAAATGTTTTTTGAGCCGGCTAACCTATTATTCTGGAAGTTTTCCAAACACCTTCAGTACGGACCGGTGGAACGAATGAGGAAACGATGGTTCTGCAAACATTAGGACGCATTGGTCATGGATGACGTTTATATGATTTTCCGTACAAAAGTCTATAGCCTCTTTGGATTCAGCCCCCTGCTGAATCCAGATATGTCTGACTCCAGCTTCTACCGCGTCTCTAACGACCTTATTGGTTTTGTCCGGAGGGACGACGATCACTACGCCGTCGGCTTTCTGCGGCAAAAACATTATACCCTCTCTTCTTTAACGTTCTATACAGCCTACGCGAGAACTTCTTTTCGGATCTGGATACCCCGACCACAGCTAAAGTACGCTGGTCTAGAAAATCAGTGACTGAGCTCATTGTCGTCAAAAAAATGACCCCCTTAATAAAATTATTCAACTGCCTACATCGCTTCCCATGGATCAAAACAACAAGACAGACATTTTGATGCTCGGCTTCTTCCCTGGCTGTTAATTGAACTATGATCAAATCGTTTAGTCTGAATTGGATTAGCTCATCTATTCTTTTGTTTATTTCTTGGTGATGTGGCTAATTCCTTCTTCCAATATTTATTTTCTGTGAAAACTATTTTCAGTTCCTATCGTATTAATAAACAGGCTCTTATTTCCTTGCTTATATTCATGATGAACAGGCGTTATTACTAGCTGTAAAAGCTTGCAATAATCTGGGCGGCCGGCAAAAACAGCACTTGCCCCAATAATGTGCCAATTAGTTTTGTAGCAATAAGCATAATAACCAATGCTTTCACATCAGCATAAGGCCTTATTCCTTTCAATGCCTGGTCTGTAATAATTGCCGATTTTGGGTCGATAAAAAAAGTAAGTAGAATACTTGCCATGCCATTAATAATTCCTGATGAAGCTGCTGCTGCTAGTGCTGCTTGCTCCGGGACCAAAAGAGCTGAGTAATTAGCGGCAAGGACCCCAATGGTATATATGCCTGTAACCAAAACATTGATAACAAGTAACCTTTTGGGTATCTCTCTATACCTTAGTCTTTCCAGCATTGTCTTCGAAGGCCGTACAGCACTTTTTACAATTCGCTTGATATTATTTGCCTGCAGGGCCTCGACAACTAAGGAAGGTACAGAACCGGCTAATTCTAAACGTTTTACAGCAACTTCAAATATCTTTAAAAATGTAGGTATGAGCAGGATTCCAAATAGGGTCCCTGCTGTCGCAGCAAAAATAACTAACCGCAAATCACTGATCGGGTTCAGTCCTTGCGCTATACTTAAACCAACAATGCTTGCAATTAACGGTCCCTGAAACATGTTGGCTGTCCGTGAAACAAGAACAAACATGTTGAAAAGAGAAAAAGATAAAGCAACCTGTCCGCTTTTTACGGAATTTAAGCGTACAGAGTAGGCCAGGGTATCGACGATATGAATGACAACTGTAAGAATCATTAATTCTATTAGCATCTTTTCCATTTACTGCAATCCATACGCTTTCAAAAGAATTAATATTGTATGATTGGTCATTTTATTCGTCAGCAGTTGCTTGAATTTTACTGAATTCGTTTTGCCTTCAAATCTTAGGTTCTCTAATTCCATAGAGATTTCACTTTGTTTAAATATCAAATCATCATAAAAATTTTCGAACTTTGCCAGTTTGTTAATGGCTTCCCCAAAATAACCGTTTGCATCATGCTGTAGTTGAGAATCTTCCACAATAAAAAGACCATTGCTTTCTAATGCTTTTGTTAATCTCTCCATGTGATTACTCCTTGTATAAATATTTACATGGTTAAGCTTGATATGCACTTCACGCCCATTTTTTCTATATCCTTTAGAAGACGATTCGGTTCAGCCAAGTGCCCCATCATCCAAAGTCCGGGCTTACGGGCAGAGCCATCCAAGTATTGTAATAAAGTCGCAACAACAGGGATAGCTGTTAATTCGTAACCATCGGGATGAGAAACGCTGACGTGGGGTTGAATCATCTGTCCATCCTTATATCCAGATGCCCTAACCAGAAGTTCAACCCGATATGGCGGCTTGTGAAAAGTGCCCATGCTCCACCATAAAAACTTACCAATTGACCTGACAGCGTTTGGCATGATCTTTAGCCACATCCAGACAACTGGCATAATCACCCAGTCTGTCACCCAGTGTGACTCCGATATATAAAAGCCAAGATCCTTGAGTGAGGGGTATAACTCCGGCAGCGGCTGCAATTCCTCAAAGAACATAGAATAGCACCGTTTCAATCCAATGTCGCTCCCAAAATCTATTTTACGTATTTCATAGGAGCTTTTTTTCGTCCATTGTCCGTTCTTATAGACCTGAGCCTGATATTCTTTGAAACACTCAACCAATTCGTCAACTGCTTCGGTATAAGGAAGATCTTTCCCCATATTGAGATAGCCAGCTGTTATGGCGCTTTCAATCGAGTCCATATGGGTGGCCACGTAACGAACCAGTGCAGAAGGAAGCCCAGGATGGAACCCGGCCTCCGTGATAAAAGTTCTTCCAGCGCTTTTGATTTCTGTAGCAAGGGACTGCAAATAAGCAAATTTCTTGGAGCCAAGCTGCACATCGAGATAATCAATCCCAGCCTGAAGCGCAGCATGGGCCACGATTTCGGTATAGGCAGTCGTGGGTGCTGCGACCACAACGATAGACTGGTCTTTAAACGCTGTTCGTAAGGATTCTGCTTCTGATGCATTTGCATAAACAGCCGATGCACGTAAACCGGGGTACTTTTGATTCAGCTCATCAACAAATACCTGTGCCTTGTCGGGATATCGCGTCCCAATTGTAACGGTAGCTTCGGAATACTCCAATAGATGACGCGATATCAATCTGCCAGTTTGACCTGTCCCACCTAGGATAAGGATTTTAGACATCAGTTTCTCTTCCTTTCTTTTGGCCTGTACTTTCATTTTTAAGTGAAAACTCCAAAAGCCAGTCCCTTACAAATCTTGCATGGTCTGTCACCTAACTCGTCCTTATGTCGCCTTCAGCGGCATCTATGATATCGAAAAGGGACGATACCCTTATTGTATCCTAGACTTACACTATCTTCCATTATTTTCTTCTTTATGTATTAATGAAAGTAAAGGCTGAACTGACAAGCGATTTCCTGGCTTCAAAGATAACAAAAAATACTTATATATCGGAAGTCGGCAAATTTACACATTCACTCAAATGACAACTCCATACACGCACTTCCCTGTCCTACTTTTCATAACTTATAAAGGAGGTGGGGAAATGTTTACTGAAATACAACAATCAAGTCCAGTTACTAGTTGTGTGACTCGGATTGAAAGTGTTGAAGATTATTTAAGAGCTGTAGATTATGCATTCCAAAAAATCTGCCCCGCGGGGGGTAGATGTGAATTATGGTACCGTGGTCAAAATCAACCGGCAAACCAAAACGCATTTAATTTAGAACCCAGCATCACTCGAAGAGGGCGCAATCCCCAAATGGAAATTATCTATCTATCTAAGTTCAAATCCTATGCTATTCCTTTCGTACAGGAGCTGCCCTCTTTTCCCATTCCAAATGGTCCGGCAGCTTATTGGCACTGGCTCTTTATGATGCAGCATTACGGAGTACCAACTCGACTATTGGATTGGAGCCGAGATGCGCTTACTGCCCTTTTCTTTGCATTGGATGGTCGGGGTGCTAACGATGTTGGCAAAGATGCCGCAGTTTGGATTCTAAATCCCGTTCTGCTCAATGAAGCATTCTCATTTCATAGCTTTGTTAAAGCTGGCTATATTCCCAATGTAGATGAAAAGATTGTTGATCTCTACTTTGGGCCGAATGCTGAAATCCTTGCCAATAAGAAGCCTGCCGCTGTCATCGGCCCCTTGAACAATCCACACATTGTCGCTCAAAAAGGAGTTTTTACTGTATTCCCCCATGATAAAGAGATTATCCCATTGAATCTCTTCTCAGACGCATCGGACTATCTCCTTGAAATCTGTGTCGCTGCCGAGAAAATTCCATTAATCACTTCTCAACTTGAACATTATGGTGTGACGCGCTTTACCCTCTATCCTGATATCACTGAGGTTACTCGTCAGATTAACCTTGAAGTCCAAGAGGAAGGTCAGTTGCCTTCTATCACCAGTTCCATTATTCCGATGTAAGATATTAAGAGTTTTAGAAATGACCCAGATTCCCGATAACATTCTGGGTGTTACCGTAGCGTCATACTATTTTCATATTTGCTAAGCTACGATAAAACCTTGTTAAATGAAGTTGGTCGCCCCCAGATTGAGAAGTCGCCATGGAGGGCGGCTCCTTATACTAAAAACATTTTATTCATACATAAAGTCTATAGGGCTTAACTTAATTAGTAATTGATAAAATTCTCTTTTTCTGAACAGACTATATTTGTATCATTCTGTTAGAAAAGAGGTACTACTTTGAAAAAATATAATGATACTATCACTATAGGAACAATCAGCGGAATAATTGCAGCGATTGTCATGACTTTAATAGACTGGATACTTCTTTTATTTGGTATTCAATTTACGCCACCTTGGGTAGTAGCTGGAAACATTTTGCTAAATACTGACGTTCTATATACCCCAGCTGGAATTCTAATAGGTTACATCGTTCAGTTTCTTCTTGGATCTGGATTAGGCGTTATTGTTACTATTGTTATCAGATTAACTGGCAAAGACTACTATTTAATTAAAGGTTTAGGCGTATCCTCACTCTTTTATATTGGTAATACTGGAATAATACAAACACTAGTAAACATAGCACCTTGGATGCGGAGTGAGATTAGTTCAACATTAATGGCACTTATTAACTTCATTGTTCTTGGTGTATTGAGTTCATCAATCATAGCTAAATACTATGAATTTAATAATAAACCAAATTTTCAAAGATAAACTGCTTAGCTAATAATATATTTTTTTATAACCAGCTTATTTAGAGTAATTATAAAGTGCTTTGCATAATTTAGGCTGGAACCAAGATATTGTTTCTGAATCAAAAAGAATGTTTTGAGAAATAATAAATATTACAAATTAATGTTAGGGGGAAATATAATGGTAAATAAATCCATCTATAGGCGATGGTGGTTTTGGCTATTATGTATCATAGTGATTATCATACTTGTCCAAGCATGTAGTGGCGGTCAGTCTACCCCTGCTCCAACTCCCGCTCCAAATTCGTCTACCCCTCAAACTTCCACTCCTCAGGAATATAAGCTAAATGATGAGGTTAAGGCAGGAAATATTGGGTATACTGCAAGCGAGGTAAAAAGGAGCACTAAAATTGGGCAAAATCAATATTTGCAAAAAACAACCGAAAATGAATATTTACTAATAAAAGTAAAGGTATCAAACAACGATAAAGAGACTCGTACCATTGATACTAGTTTATTTAAGTTAAAAGATGCTGAAGGCAAAGAATATTCTGCAATGGCTGAAGCAGACATGTATGTAAACACCGATAATAGTTTCTTTCTAGCCCAGGTAAACCCGGGAACAAGCAAAAGTGGATATATTGTATTTGAAATTCCTAAAAACCTAAAAGGTTTAAAATTACAAGTTTCAAGTGGTTTAGGATGGTCTGGTGGACAGTACCAGATAATAAACCTTGGTCAATAGGCTTGGAAAAGTATAGATTTTGGCCGAGTCATAATAAATTGAGATTCGGCCTTCTTTCTTTATGTTTTTTCACTTAAGTCTTTTTTCCACTTTTCCAGTTTATCTTTAGCATCTTCACTTTAAATTATAAACCAAGGATAATGCTCATTTTGTTAGTTCGTACCAATTTTCAACATCAGGTATTTTTTGTATCAATTTCTCATTTGCTTCCAGCATCTTCTTGTAATAAAAATCATATGCTGGACTTAGCGTTCTCATCGTCGGAATGAACACATCATAGTATCCGTTTGTTTCTCCAAATTTACGAAACAAATCCATGAGTTGTGCCATTACTGAATTCTGGTACTTATCCGTTTTCTTAAATTCTGTATATTGAATGATATTATCTTTGTTGTTTTCCCAATACGTGTCAAAGTCATCATAAGTACTCTGTATGTTGGCACTCATTTCTTCAATTTTTTCATTGTCCATATATTTGTCAGCTTCGTCCAAAATTGATTGAAACTCTTCTGGAATTTCGATTGGTTCCATATCGTCAAGGAAGTTAACAATGTTGTCATATAACACTTTCTGCTCATTTGTCTTTACTGGTTCATTGAGAAATTGGCCAAAATGAAAGCTGAAGTATCTCCCATAGTATCCGGGAAACGCCATTAATAACTTTTCTTTAATCGTAGATTGTTGTTCTAATAAATTCAATCTATCCTGAATTTCAGCAACATCCACCCCATTAATCAACTGTCCTATCAAATCAAGTCGATATAATTTTGCCTTTGCCTGAATCTCTTTTGCTTGCTTAATTAAAGCAAGGGTGTGCTTCTTGTCGTTACTATCAAGCACTTGCTTGATCTCATCAGTGCATAATTCCAGTTTTCGAAACAACGCAATTTCTTTCAAACGAGATAAATCTGAGTCAGAAAATTCCCTATATCCGTTCTCGTTAACTTTAGGTGATACTAAACCCTTTAATTGATAATACTCAACTGCTTTTTTCGTTAAACCTGTTTGTTTACAAATCTCATTCACTTGCATACCTTACACCTCCTGATTTCAGCTTAAGGTATCCTCTTAGGTGCTAGTCAAGTACTTAGCTAATATAAATTATCCCTTCTTCACACTTTTCTACTACTGCGAATACTACAACATCCGCGCCAAGGATGGCGTGGTCTTTGCACGATATGTCGTAGAACGTCTTGTGAATTCCCGAAGTCTGGTTACTACTTGCATATTCTTCCAGATTTCGGGAATTCACTGTTCTACCAAGCTGTACGCCCCCAGATTCAGAATAATCAACTCCCCTTAATAGGTATACTTGTCTGTTTGCATAGTATGCTTTACATTTTCTTTTCACTGTGCTACTATCTAGTCAGGAGGTGATAGTTTGAATGATAATATTCAGCTTAAAAATCGATTAAAAGTCGCCCGAGCAGAAAAGAATCTTTCGCAGGAACATCTTGCAATTCTTGCAGGCGTAACAAGACAAACAATTAGTTCTATTGAGACAGGTCAATACTGTCCGACAGCAAAATTAGCATTGATTCTATCAAAAGTTCTTAATAAACAATTTGAAGACTTATTCTATTTTGAGGAGGTTATAGAAAATGGCCAGTAATATGGTTAAGAAAGATGAAAGAACAACATTTATCGAAAATATTAGTTATAAATTCGGATATGTTTTTATTACATTTGCTTTGCTTCTTGATGTTGTATATAGATCGTTAAAACTAAATGAAGCGCCCTGGGATCTGCTTGCATTAATTATTGTAAGTGGTCTGGTTATGTCCTTATATCAATACAAACAAAAGATTTTAGGTAAGACTTGGATAAAAACATTCATTTATGTATTTGCAGTTTCCTTTATTATCGCATTTATAATGGCATTCATTAGAAAATTATTCTGAAACTATTCCGCGCCTGGAAGCGCTGTCTCCCGCATGGTTTTTCGCCTAACGTTTATGTGTCTGCGACGCGTCCCATACAGCTTTCATATTGGCAAAGTGTCGCTAAACACAGTGTTACAAAAGCATCTCTAATAATAGTATATCACCAAAAATCGACTTTCTACATATCATCTCCAAAGTAAAACAAAGCTTTTGCCGTCACGGTAGACACGTCGGTTCCCGGTTCACCCCGGCCTTTCGGTTATTCTTGGTGTTATTAGTGCATACCATTTCATTTTTGCTTCATACTCTTTCCAGGTAAAGCTTCTTCTTTGACTCCTTTGGTTTAGCCATTTGTACAGGATTTTTTGACCATAGTAATTGTAACCTTTGTTTAGCTGTTTGCTTAGGCGGACAGCTTTTTAAAAAATTAAATTATGGTGTAACAAAACACTGCGTTATCGGATATATGTTTTGAAGGAAGTGAATTGCATGTTCGACATAGATGACATTTATAAGGAATATGCAGAGACAGTCTTTAAATTTCTGATCATTCTTTGTAACGATGAGGATACTGCGGAAGAGCTCACGCAGGAGACCTTTTACCGTGCAATAAAATCAGCCAATCGCTATGACGGTACATGTAAAGTCTCGACATGGCTTTGCCAAATTGCAAAACATCTGTGGTATCAAGAGATTGATAAAAGAAGCCGCAAAGAAACATCTATGCTTAATGACAATATTGTTTCCAACAAATTTAATCCGGAGGAAGAATTATGTCTGATAGAAGATAAAATGCAACTTATCAAAGCAGTACATATTCTTGATGAAACTGCAAAGGAAATAGTTCTCTTACGCATCACTGGTGCATTTTCTTTTAGAGAAATTGGGGAAGTATTCAACAAAAATGAAAACTGGGCAAGAGTCACTTTTTACCGTGCAAAACAAAAAATTATGAAAGGAAGATTGTAAATGATAAAATGTGCAATTATAAAAGACCTGTTACCAAGCTATATTGATGGTTTGACCAGCTCTGAAAGCAACCTGGAAATCGAAGAGCATCTTAATAATTGTCCTCAATGCAAGGAAATTTTTGAGCAAATGAAAGCAGAGGTCAGGGTAGAAAATACCGAATACAACAAAGAAAAAATCAAACCATTCAAAAAGCTGAATAGAAAAGTTTTTAAAGCAGTTCTAATAACCTTGACAATCTGTGCATTGGCAGTAGTATCTTATCTCTATTTCTTTGGATTTGGATGGAAAGTGAACTCCGCTGATATGAACATCGACTATGTTTATAGAGACGACAAGATATTATTTGAATTTGAACTGACAGATGGTAGAGTTCTTAATCCTTGGAGTCATCCGGACGCGGACAACATTCATGCTAAAACTATTAAGTTTACAGAATGTTTCAGTAGTATCTTAGATGACAGAGGTGAACATCCAAACAAGTTTTCATATGGCATACACTGTACCGATTATAATGGCAATAAAGTACAATTTACTAAGGGTGATTGCGTTATATTACAATTCAAGGACAAAACAGAAACTTTTTATTTGAGGGAAATAGCTAAAGAATTAAATATAATGTAATCGCCATTTATAGCAAGAATCTGTAGTTTAGACCAAACATATATTATTGGATGGTCAGCAGTTGGTAGAATGTATCGGCGATTGTTTGGCAGCAAGCGGCGCATTTTTCTTCATACTCCGTGGTA
This sequence comes from Dehalobacter sp., assembly GCA_023667845.1. Taxonomy (NCBI): domain Bacteria; kingdom Bacillati; phylum Bacillota; class Clostridia; order Eubacteriales; family Desulfitobacteriaceae; genus Dehalobacter; species Dehalobacter sp. The sequence goes on from JAMPIU010000073.1 coordinate 166,762, forward strand.
AAGGTTGAGGGGGCTGCAGTTTTTGGCCCACTTTTTGGTTTGTCGGTTTTTTTGACGGTTATATATTCTATTTTGATATCCTGAGGATTATTTGGTATGGGCGTGACTTGAGCCTGCTCTTTCTCCGGAGCGGTTTGGTTCAGTTCTTTGAGAGTCTGATCAAGCTCCCGGGAAGTCATATCTTTAACATCATGCTGCAGGATAAATTTCTCCCGCTCATCTTCCGGAATCCCCAGAAGAAGGAGGGCCTGATAGTAGGTTAAATTCGTCAGCGCTGACGAATTTGATTTTACAAGTCTGTTGTTTGATTCTATTAATCTCAGCCGCGATGACAAGCGGCGTACGTTCAGTGATTGGTTCATTCATTTTTATTCCCGCCTTTTTGGTAGCTTTAATTACAGCATACGCAGACGAGCTTCGGATGGTGAAGGCTTGTCTATGAACCTATCAAATCACCTTTCAAAATTAACATCAATTCTATTTGTTTTATCGCTTTCTTATCAAGCAATCCGCCTGTAAGTGCTTTAAAAATGTACGTATCAATTTCTTCTGAGGTATCATTTTTTTTAATTAACAAAAGAATATTTAGAATATCAATTAATATTAGCTTTTTCATTGTTGGTTTAATATCCATAATATCAATGGATATAAGTTCATTTGCAACTTTATTATGTAAATTTGTCCTGTAAGTAACTATTTTGCCTAATGACTGTATACATTGGCGTACCGTAATCGGTTTTTCATCATCTAAAATTCTTAAATAGTCATCAATTGTTATATCAATTCTGTTTTCTCTATCCCATTTTACATTAGTAGAAATAAGCATTACCCCAATACTTCTCTGATAGGAATTAGTACTTTTTAGTTTTTCACAAAAAATATCCCAAAAAGGATACACATCATCATATTCCTCTGAACGATGTTCCAATAATAGCAATGAATGATATCTCAGCTTATCATCTTTTTCAGTTAACAATTCCACTAACTGAGATATGTCTTCTGCCTCTAAAGTTTTAGAGAATTCAAGTAAATTCTCCTTTTTTATTGTTAACAGTCTCTCAATATTAATCATATCTTCCATACCTCTTTCAAATTAACCTCTGCCTCAAATAATTGCTAATCCTAAATCCCGCACAGGACGTGCGGGCCAGTCGACCAATGCCAGATAACGGTTAGGGGTTTACGCAGCGTCATAACCACATTCATATTTGCAAAGTTGCGTGAACCTCGTGTTAGGCGTCGTGTGGCGCTTCAAATTTAGCAGTTGTCATGGATGGCGATCCTTAAAAATTCTCCTTGACTTATCTTCCAAAAACGATAAGCTATTCATTAGGAGGCGATCGTATTGGATGATAAGGTAATGGATCTTCTCGGAAAGATCCTTGAAAACCAAACCGAAACTAGCTCCCAACTTAAAGAATTAACCTCTCGAGTCCAAAAAATAGAAACAAAAGTTGAAAATGATTTGGGTTCTAAAATCAAAGCATTATTTGATGCTCGCGAAGTACAAAATGAGAAAAATGATACTATTATCAATGCCCTCGAAAGAATCGAAACTAAAATTGAAACCTTACAGATGGAAACAGCCCATGTACGAAAAGTTAAATAGAATGATTGAAGGAGTTTGTTCAAGGCTCCTTTTTATTTTACCCTTCGACACCCGGTATGGAAACCTTTCCCATGGACGGCGCTGCCTTAAATATCTAGCAATCAGCACCAGTATTACAAAATAAGAAAAATTTATCCGAAGCTTTATAATTATGTATCTAGGAGAAGACTCACTCTATGTATGTAGTTTTGCAGATCAAACAAAAAGCTCTATGTACGCAAACAATATTGCCACATTCTTTGCAAGTCCATTTATTTTCCTCATTCCGCAAAAACGAATCAATGCCATATTGCTTTATCTGCTCAAGGTTTTCAAGCATGCTCATGTGATATTTTGTTCGATATCGCTTATCTAACTGTTTTAACCTCCGGCAAGGGTATTTATCACATTCAAAGCAAAATCCCGATTCATTGCTTTTAATTACAGAACAGTTTTTGATTATGCAACTGACGCTACCTTTTGTTTTATACCTAATATCTATCTCATTCCGACACCCTTTGCAATGATTTTTCTCTCTTTGATTACCTAAGCAAAGTCTGCAATTCATACCACAAGGAGCAATCAATTCTTCCTTCATTTTATTATTCATCTCATACCTCACACCTCAGAATATATATAATAACGTCACGTTATTCTACTGTTACTAAAAATCCGACTGCCGCAAAGAAATAACCTATAATCCATTTTATCCGCGCCAGAACGGCGCGGCCTTTTCACGATATGTCGTAGAACGGTTCACGTGTTTGCGACGCGTCCCAATCGCATTCATATTGACAAAGTGTCGTAAACACGCTGTTCTACGATGTATCGTGCCCCCAAACTCAGACAGCGCCATGGATGGCGATGCCTTAAGAATATCTACTTCAGCAATTTCATCTTACTTGCAAGAATATTTTTAAACTTCTCGATATCAGATTCATCTCCAAAAGCACTCTTGGGCAATATCGTCAAAGACTTATTGATATCTACTAAAATGAAATACCTTTTTAGTTCACAAGCTTTAATAAACATGGTCCATTTGCATATGCTCTGAGCATAATCACGTATTATTTCTATATTTTCAGATGTGAATATAAAAGTACTAACTTTCCAAATTTTATATACTTTAATATATCGATTAATTGGGTAAATATAGTAGATGGCGAAAAATAATAAACTAATGATTAAAAAAACAATTAACAATCCATTATAGTAGGCTGAAAAACCATTTTTTATGGTAATAAATAGAACCAATCCCAACACAAAAAAAGCACAGACAGATAGTACCCACAAGCTATTTATTCTATTAATAACTTCAAATACTGCGTTTCTAATATCTTTATCCGTATAACTAATCTCAACAATTATTTTATCTTCCAAAACTCTCCCTCTCCTTTTTCTCTTTTGCGCCATGGATGGCGCGTCCGTGCACGATATGTCGTAGAACGTCTCGCGAAGTTCCGCAGCGTCTTACAGCATTCATCTATTCTAAGTTGCGGAACTTCGCTGTTATACGTCGTATCCCGCCCCTTGATTCAGAGTGCGCCCGGATGGCGCACCCTTATTTTCGGCTTTTCTTTTTATCTTTTAGCTTAATCAACTTATCATATAAAATTACTGTAACACTCATTGAGAATGGTAAAAGCACCAAATTTATAACAACGTTGATACTTCCACTTAATAGAGTAAAGTAAGCTGGCGAAATTGTTCCAAATGAGTGAATAAAATACCACGGAATATGAATAAGGTATGTACTTACAAAAATAATTATTATAACTTTAATGACGTTGTTTTTTACTAAATACATGCTGTATCGAAGTCTATTGCCAATTTCTGGTGAAAGTGGTACCGAAATCGGAGCGAAATAGAAAAATGTCGATATCAAAGCAATTATCAATGACAAGATAGCAATCAATGGGTACTTATAATAAACTTCTAAAAGTGACCTATTAACAAGCCCTAGTAATAACATAGGAATAACAACTGTTAGTCCTACTAAAATTGTGTTACCTATACTTCTCCAAAAATATTTTGATGATTGTTGATATGCTTTTTCTATATTAATTCTTCTATTATGAATTAACTCCCATATAACAATTATCAAGCATATACCAAACCTGACATTTAAAAAAGCTGCTATCAAACTAACAACATATTCTAATAGAATAAATATTGGTTCATTTAGTAGTTGATACAAAAATTGAGGTAATATATTAAAAATATTAATAAGTGCTATAAAAAAAGATATAGTAAATAAAATCTCAAAGTTCTTTTTGTAAAGATTAAAGCCTTGACGAAAAATATCAATTATTAATAATTTTTTCATATATTCTCCTTTATTTTTTATTTAGCGCGCCAAGGACGGCGCGCCCGTGCGGGATATGACGTATATAACGTCCAGGCTATTCCCGCTGCGCCTTTCTACACCTATATAGACAACGTGGCGGGAATGCCGTGTTATATGCAGTAGTCCGGCTTCAAAGGCAATCAAAGATGACCATACCCAACCGTCCGCACTTCATTATCAGTAGATAAAATAAGATTAGGACCATTCATTGAACCTTTATGATTATTACCATCTTTTGATGGAATTTCCGTGAATATTGAGATAGTTTGGGTTTCACCTGGAGGCAATGTAAATATCCCATCTTTTTCTGATATATTTGATCCTGTTAAGATCACATCCTTTGAAAACCATATTTGTTGCATGTATCCATCTAAAGGAATCTTTATCCCAACTTTTAGTTCATCTCTCCCATAATTGGTTAAAACAATATAGCCTGTAATATCTAAATCCTTATTGTCTGCGGTACTTCTAATATCAAAATGACTCCTTTTATATTCATATTCAACTGCAGCAAGCCCGTTTTGTATTTTAAAATAAGCTGGTTTGATTATCGAAACAAGCATTGGAGATAGTACGATAAAGAAAAGGATTAAGACAGCAATCCTTAGACGAGGAACTTCAGCTTTGGCACAAATACAAGCTATTATAAAAAGAATAATAGCGACTATTGATGGAGTATGAAACCCCATCTGTCCATTTGACCATAAAGGGATTCCTAAAAATAAAAATAACTCATCGCCAAAAGAAAATCCTGTTCCAGTAGTAGTTCCTATTATAAATGCTAATATAAATAACGATATGGTAATAAAACCTCGCTTTGAAACTTTCAAACTTTTCACTCCAATGACTATCAATAAGATTCACTACATATAATTATGATTATTCTCCAAGGAAAGCCACGATACGGACTATTGCATATAACTCGTCCTTATGCCGCCTATAGCGGCATCTATGATAATGAAAAGGGCCGATACTCCTATTGTATCTCAAGATTCTAATATCTTCCATTATTTTCTTTCCTGGTGTATTAATTGAGCGTCAACATACTTAACGCCTCGCTCTAGTACCACCTTCTCGAATTCCTTCTCTAACCTATCAATATCCATCCAGTGCGTTGTGGCTCTCTTACCATCTAACAAACCCGCTTTAGCAAGCAAAAATGCACCAGTGCATACATAAATGTGACCTTATTCATTTGGCCTTTTATCCAGCCAATAACTACTTCATTATGAATTTCAATTTCTTCCGCACCGTATCCGCCTGGGATAATCAAGATGTCAAAGTTAGTATTATCCGCAAAGCTATAATCCGGTACAACTTGGAGTCCATTCCGTGTTCGGACTGTTTCTTTTGTTTGAGCAACAGTATTAACTTCAAATGGTTTAACATTGGATTCTGGGTAAGAGGTAATGGACAACACCTCGAATGGTCCTGCAAAGTCCAATACTTCGACCTCATTAAAAAGTAATATCCCTATCTTCCACTGACGCATCGTTCTTCTCCTTCTATTAAAAACCACATGCAAGGCGGTTTTGTCTAACGTTCAGGTGTTCCCACCGCGCGCCCTACCACATTCATCATCCTCCAAGTGGCGGGAACACCGTGTTAGGCGATGGACCATGCCCCTAGATTCAGAGACGACCACGGATGGGAGTCACTTAACGTTCCTCTTGAATTTATATTTAACATCCATTATGTGACAATAAGCACAGTTAATATTTCATTTCTTTTAATTCTCGATAAAATATTATTCACCCTGAAGTAATATTTCAATTGCTTTACATTCATCAATATAATCTTTAGTCTGTCCAACCGTATCATATTGGCCCCATTTTTTATCAATTTCTTCTGTCTGCTTAAAATAATCGAGTGCTGTAAACCCTTGGTTATCTTTTGAATTTACGTCAACTCCAGTTTTTATCAAGGATTTTATAATATTATAATCAAATGACGCAAACTGATCCTTAAGTTCAATACTTGGAATTTTAGAGATATCTGCATTAGAATTCAATACAGAGCCACAAGCCCACATAAGTACTGTCCTACCCTTATTATCTCTTTCATTTATCTTTGCGCCGCTTTTTAATAATAAATCTGTAAGTTTATTAGACAGAGTAAATCCTTTATCAAATTTGGAATCAACAGTTGCATACATTAGCAAAGTGATCCCGTCGCTATCTGTTTCATTAACGTTGTAACCATTTTCTATCAATAATTTAACAATATTGTATATGTCGGATTGGTCATCATAACGCTTTTCCCCTATTAGAATATCCTTCATCAGTGAGCAGTCATCGTATGAGAGATTGACTTTATGGCTAATTAATATTTTTGCGGCTTCATAGTTAACACCATCGTCAAAATTGCTGCATGCCCAAAAAATTGCGGGTACACCTTTAAATATCTCATTTGGATTTGCACCTTCATCTAACAATTTTTTCAACTTGTTATTGTCATGCTTCATAACAGCATTGTTAACAGGGTATTCTTTAGGGTTTACGTACTGATTCATTGATGCATTATTTGCAATTGTATAAAACCCAGGAAATGTAAATGCAGTTGGTATTCCAATTAATAACAGTACAATTGCTGCAATTAATAACCCTTTTTTCTTTTTTGTTTTTCTTTTCGCTAAATATATAATTAATAATATTAATCCAATAAGGCTTAATATTATTCCGAAAATAGAGACAAACCCTAATATTGCTCCTAAGATCAATGAAATAAATCCCATATTATTCCTCCTCTATTCACTATATTTAGCCAGATTACAATTATCAATAGGCTTTTCAAATTCCGCACTGGTGCGGAATTTACCAACATATGTGCAGTAAACCAATCATTTTATTCGTCCTTTTCCAATCCGCGCATGGATGCGCAGTTCCCGCATGGTCTTTCGCCTAACGTCCCGCGAAGTTCCGCAGCGTCTTACTACATTCATATATTCTAAGTTGCGGAACTTCGCTGTTAGGCGCAGTGTGGCCTTCAAATACTGAGGCTGACAGGAGGTCAGCCCCCAGACAACTGACCTACAAAGCCTAGATTAAACCGACAAGATCACTCCTTATCATTATCAACTTCTGTCGGTTCTACGGCTCCTATTCCAAAGGTATCGCTTACGCCAAACCCATACAATATCTTCTTTGCAGCTGCTAAATGTTCCGGAACATGAGCAAGAAACCTCAGAAGAATTCTTTCGACCTCCTCGTCACTATAACCCTCAGGCGTTGAATAGAACTTGATTAAATCCTCCAAGTCCGATAACCAATCTGTCATATGGAAAGAAAGATCAACTGCCTCGCCCTCCTCAACGCACTCAAGGTTCAAAAGACTAGAAGATATTCTTTCTTTCAGTATGTTAAAATCATAACCCAAGATATCAACTCCAATAAGAAAATTAACTTGGCGGCTAGGATGGCCGCCACCACATTGCGCCTAACGTCGTTTTCCCGCAATTATTGCGTATTACATCTAAATATGGAGGTAAACCGCAAGGGTTGCGGAGATATTTCCTTTAGCAGAATTTACTTCTTTTAAACCTCTATGTCCAGTGCATCGATTGGGCTGTGTATTTTGGCTAGATCCCGTTGGCTTACATGGGTATATATTTCTGTTGTTTTAGAATTTTTATGCCCTAAAAGTTCCTGGATATATCTCAGATCCGTACCGCCTTCCAGCAAATGGGTGGAAAAGGAGTGTCTGAGTGAGTGAACAGATACATCTTTCTTAATATTTGCTTTTATGCAGGCTTCCTTAAAAATATTTTGAACACTCGTCAAAAACTTTGTAAAGAGAAAGAATTGTATCCACTGATCTTGGTACAATCCAGCATCGCAGCCCTGAGTCTCCCACCTTCGCCCTTTAATAGATTTGATCTTCTCGACTCTTTCTGCCGTATACTCAAAAGTTACAAAGAGTTCCCTTTGATTTTCTTCCCGGGCGTTGACATATACAGCCATCTTTCTGCTCCATTCTTACATAATGGAAATATTACTAATAAATACCATTACAAAAATATTTTAACTTCTTTAATTTGCATGGTCAATCCTGAAAAATAATTTTGGTATTATTTAGGGAACTCCTTTTTATGTCATATGCGTTTATCCGAATAAACAGCTTCAAGCGCTTTGGAACCAGTACGGTGAAAGCAATTTTGAGCTTGTAGTATACCTCCTCGAATTCGGATTCGGCTCCGAATTTGAGGAGGTATGCCGTCCAGCTCCGTTCTCTTTTTTCCTTACTGCCCATCTCCGCAGGGGCAAGCTTCCCTGCTCCACGCCTCGTCTTTACGCCACACATCCATAAGATCGCAAACCTTATTCTTATAAATGATATACGTCTCCTTGTCATTAGGGGCGATTTCGCGCAGCTTTTGCTTTACTTCCCTAACGGTTTGATCCAAGTTTTCACAGAGGAAGGCGAGATGGTTAGCCCTGACTTTGAGCGAACTCTTCATGAAGTTATTTCTCATCCTCTCGTAGCTCTGGGCGGATGAGCTTTTTCGGAGCGATTCCAACGAATCATTCAGCTGTCTGGCCGTTATAGCGAGTTCTTCTTTGGACGCCTTGACGTTCTCCAATTGGGCCTTTAGATTGGCGAGTTCCGCAGTCAGCTCGGTGATGGTACCACCTTGGTCTTCCACTTTTTTCTGGAAGTCCGCGTTCTCTTGCTGGGTCTGGTCTTTTTCTTGCCGGGCCTGCGTCCGTTCCTTGACCGCCTGACGCAGTTCCTGGGTGGTCATGCCTTCGACATCCATATCGACGATGAATTGCGCCCGTTCCTCCTTCGGGATACCTAAAAGAAGCACCGCCTGGCTGTAGTTTAATTTCGGATTCGGCTCCGAATTTGAGTTGGTAAGCTGTCCTTCTCCATACTCTTTGAAGATACGCATCAGTTTATTGGCCCTGCTTTGGGAGAAATCGACCGACTCCTCCAGCCACTTGCCCCATTCTCCAAACTTAAGAAAGGCTTTGGCCTCCGTCAACCGTCTTCCAATCTCGACGATAGCGGTAAGGTAGATATTCTCAGCCTGATATTTGATCATGTTAATCTCAGCCGCTATGACATGCGGCGTACGTCCGCTGATGACATCAGGTACTGTATTGCTTACTGGATCATTCTCCGGATCGGTTGCTGTATCCTTTGCTGGATACATCATGATATCCACACTCCTTTGGACCAATTTCACTTATAGGATATGTGGCCATGCTTAAAAGTGTACTACCTCAGTCGTTAAGCTTTTTATTATAGAGAAGTACCTTTCTTATTTCCTTTCTTACTTCCCCCAAATGTGTACGCTTCACCTTGCTGTTGCCAGTTTCGGCGCAACACTCGATATGGGTGGTTGGCTAGACCTTGCCCAGCAAGGACTTTCACCTTGCAGGAAGTACCAAGCTTTGCTTGGCGCACTAACGTTTAGGGGTTCCCGCTGCGCCCTAACCGCATGCATCATTCTCCAAGTGGCGGGAACCCCGTGTTGTATGAAGCCGTACGCCCTCAGACTCAGAGGCCGCCACATAGAAGTATTGCTAACCACAAAAAATGGTTAGCAATACTTCTATTCATACTAATCTTCTATTTCAGGCCACGGACAGGACAATTCAGCTTCTCTCCCATTTCTTTGAGCCATGAGTCAGGATAAGCATCATAAGTTTTCCCGTCGAGCACGCCCTGGGGGGACTGCCGAAACTGCTGGAGCACCCAGGGAGTTTCATTTCCGAGGAACTCACGGATTAGCTTTAGATCTTCAAATGTATGCCAGACCGGCAGTACCGTAGTTCTGAATTCGTATGCAATTGTACTCGCCCTGATCCATTGGATGGTTTCAAACGCCGCCTCTCCGCTGTTTTTGCACGCGGTCAGCTTCTCGTATTTATCAGGAGTACATTTAATATCCATGGCAATATAGTCCAGGAAAGGAGCCAGCTCCCGGAGTTTTTCCGGGCTGCTTCCATTGGTATCCAATTTCACCTTGAAACCGAGCGCTTTGACCTCTCTTACAAAGGGATTCAGATCCGGGGATAAAAGCGGCTCCCCGCCAGTAAGACAAACACCGTCCAGTAATCCTTTCCTGGTCTTCATAAATTCAATGACAGCAGAAGGAGAAGTCCGCGACTTCTCCTTCTTGTTGACCAAAGCAGGGTTATGGCAGTAGCCACACTGGAAATTACAACCTCCAAAAAAGACCGTTGCTACGATATGTCCAGGATAATCGACAAGAGAGAAAGGTTCAATATCCATTAGCATCTGCGATCACCAATCCTTGTTCTGCTTTATACTAAATACCTGTACTCGTAAAAGTTTCTGCATAAAATAGATACGTTGTGACAACTTACCCTTACTTTGCTACGCCGTCAAACAGACTTGGAGTGATTCCCATAACACGGTATTTGACGGTTTCTTTTTTCTCTTCCTGTTTGCCGGGGTTCATGGCGGAGATCGGTCTATAGAACCCGGTGACCCTCGTCATGACCAGAGTTTCCCTGCCGCACTCGGGGCAGTTGAAATGCTCGCCTTTGATATACTTGTGGTCTTCGCAGATGCTGAAAGTCGGAGTCAGCGTGAAATACGGCAGCTGGAAGTTCTCAAACACCCTGCGTACGACGGCCTTGGCGACGGCAAGATCATCGAGACTTTCAGCCAGATAACCGTGAAGCACGGTCCCGCCGGTATAAAGCGTCTGCAGGTCATCCTGAAGCTCGACGGCGCGGAACAGGTCGCTGGTATAGCCCACAGGCAGGTGGGTGGAGTTCGTATAATACGGTTCATTGTCGCCGGCCGTAATCATATCGGGATAGTGCTTTTTGTTGATTTTGGCCAGACGGTAGCTCGTACCTTCCGCCGGTGTTGCTTCGAGGTTATAGAGGTCTCCGTCTTGCTCCTGGAATTCCTGGATGCGGTCTCTCATATAGTTCAATGTTTCCTTGGCAAAATTCTGTCCGAAAACGGTGGTGATGTCATCGGCGTCCGAAGTAAAATTACGGATCGCTTCATTCATGCCGACTAGACCGATCGTCGAAAAGTGGTTCGTCCAGTACTTGCCAAATCGTTTTTTAATATCTCTCAGATAAAATTTAGTATAGGGATACAAGCCGTTGTCCGTCAGGATCTCCAGCGTTTTGCGTTTGGTCTGCAGCGAGGACCGGGCGATATTCATGTGGTTATCGATCAGTGTGATGAACTGATCCCAGTTGCCTTTAGCCAGATAGCCGTACAACGGCAGGTTCAGGGTTACAACTCCAATGCTTCCTGTGAGCGGATTGGCTCCGAACAGGCCACCGCCGCGTTTTCTGAGTTCCCTGTTGTCCAGACGCAGACGGCAGCACATGCTTCTGGCGTCCTCCGGATTCATATCGGAGTTGATAAAGTTCGCAAAATACGGGATTCCGTATTTATCGGTCATTTTAAAGATCGCTCTCGATACTTCACTGTTCCAGTCAAAGCCCTTCGTGATGTTGTATGTCGGGATCGGGAAGCTAAAAATATTGCCGTCAGCGTCCCCTTCAAGCATGACCTCGCAGAACGCCATATTGATGATATCCATCTCAGCTTGATATTCCCGGTACGGCGTATCCAGGAATTTGCCGTCAACGACAGCAGGCTCATCTTTGATGGCCGATTCGGCCGCCCGCACATCGAGCGTAATATTAAAAAATGGAGACTGGAAACCCACCCGGGTCGGGACATTGACATTAAAAATAAATTCCTGAATCCCCTGTTTGACTTGTTTATAATCGAGGTTATCCACTCTGACGAACGGAGCAAGATAGGTATCAAAGCTGGAGAGCGCCTGAGCACCGGCAGCTTCTCCCTGTAAGGTATAAACGAAATTAACGATCTGTCCGAGTGCGGAACGGAAGTGTTTGGCCGGTTTGGAGGTCGTTTTGCCTTCCGCGCCCCTAAAACCCACCAGAAGCAGATCTTTGAGATCCCAGCCGACGCAATATGGAGCAAGGTCTCCCATGTCATGATTGTGTAAAGCACCGGAATCGTGCGCTTTGCCGACTTCAGACGGAAGCAGAGATTGCCAGAAAGCATTGGTCGCTTTGCTGGTTACAAACCGGTTAAGCCCCTGAACCGAAAATCCCATATTGGAATTCTCTTTGATTTCCCAGGTTCCCAGCCCCAGGTAATCAGAGAATAATTTATTGTTATCGTTTTTGGCGCTTTCCTGATTTCGAATGATTTCATGCTGGAAGCGGTACCGGATATATGCTCTGGCGACATTGGTATTTCCTGTCTGCATCAGGACATCTTCGACTTTGTCCTGAATCTGCTCGATTTGGAAGCCTTCATTCTTACTGTAAGCAGCTTCCAATTCCGAGAATACCCTGTCGGTAACAATCTTCGCCCAGTTGGTGACATTGGGGGTCTCGGTAGCGATAAAAGCCTTTTCTACCGCCTTGCAAATCTTCTCCTGATTAAAAATTTCTCTTCTTCCATCCCTTTTCACAACGTACATGGCTTAGTCCTCCTGCTCCCATATATATTTATTTGCATGGATATCCTGTCTTTATCGCAAGGATCTCAATTTGGGGGGCTGTTTTATTTGCGACGCTTTACCAGTCCGTTCAACTCTTCCATAAACTTCTGAATATCCTTGAACTGCCTGTAAACAGAAGCAAAGCGAATATACGCAATTTCATCTGCTGCAAACAGTTTTTTCATGACGGCTTCGCCGATCAATTCGCTCGGCACTTCGCGGTCGTTGATATCACGCATTTCTCTTTCGATATCGGTGACCATTGTTTCCAGCTGTTCGGTAGACACGGGGCGTTTTTCACAGGCCTTGTTCAAGCCTGACAGCAGTTTATGACGGGAAAAGGGCTCTCTTCTGCCATCCTTTTTCACGACAATCAGCTGAAAATCCTCGTAGCGCTCATACGTCGTAAAACGCTTTGTGCAGACATCGCATTCCCGTCTGCGTCGGATAGCAGTGCCTTCCTCAATCTGTCTGGAATCCAGCACCTTCGTGTCGTCACTCTGACAAAAAGGACAGCGCAATACCCTCATCCTTCCTATATCTTGTATATTCCTTATTTTATCAACACTACATATAGTAAGCAATAGCCTTTTATTGGCGTTTTTATGCATCTAAGGCCTTCTATATGGATTATTTTACGTTTTACTTGCGATTTTAGTTCTTGGAGATTTCATGCAAAACATTACTTAAGTCCCATATCATTGCAAAATAAATAAATCAAGACAAACACACTTCCGTCAAAAAAACATATCCTTTTATTGTAAATATATTCCATTATAACCATAAGGAGGAATCCCCATGAGTATTGGTCAACCCTCCTATCTTCTGCAAAAAGTTGCACCGATTGTACTGAGGGAACTTCAGCCATACATCGCCGGTAAAGTTGGTCCCCTCGTTGCTGAAAAAATTGGCATGCCCATTGCCAGGAAAGTCGGACTTCCACTTGCTAAAAGAATAGGTATTCCTATGGCCCGTAAAACCGGTACCTTTTTGTTGAACCGGGTCGGCTATCCGCTTATTAATAAAGTCATTTTCAAAGGAAATCCCCCTTCATTCCTCTTGCCCGGAAATCCCCAGGCAAACAGTGGCACAGGAATAAAGACAATGGTGACAGAAGCAGGATCAGGACTTGGGCCAAGTTCAGGATCAGAAAATGGTACCGGTACTGGAATAAGCACCGGTTCAGGTACAGTTATTAATACAAGTAAAGGTATAAAAGGGACAAAAAGAACAGAAACAGGAGTAGGATCTGAAGCAGGTGTACGCGGGAGAAAACAAACCAAAGCAGAAAAAAAGATTGAAAAGCAAAACAGAAAGCGCCAAAAAACACGGAGAGGCTTGTTTAGCTTTGGTAAAAATCTTCAGTCCTTCCCGACTGGAATCCGTCCGCTGAACCAGATTGTACCCGGGCCGGCCGTTCCTTCTCCTATTCCGGAAGCACCGAGTACCTTCGTCCAGCCTCTTGTTCAAAATCCAGCTGTCCAAAATTCTTATGAACTATTTGATCAAAATCAGAATTATGCTTCAAGTCTCTTTAGCAGAAGAAGGCAAAACCACGGTTTTTGAAAAATTTGAAATCCCGCCTCAGTCTCGAGACGGGATTTCATGCATCTATTAGCATCTATTATAGAGATCAACGATTAATATTAAATATCTTAGCTTCAGGATGAGAAAAAACAACAGCGGTAACAGACGCTTCGGGGTCCATCATGAAATTCTCTGTCAGCGTTATTCCAATCTCCTCCGGTTTCAGCAGTCTGAACAGCTTGGCCTGTTCTTCCAGTGCAGGGTAGATCGGGTAGCCCGGAGAAACCCGGATGCCGTTATCAATCCCCCAGATTTTACGCATCTTTTCATGCATGATGTCAGCAAATCCTTCAGCCAGCTCCAGGGCCAGAACCTGAAGAAGAAACGACTTCAGGTATTCGCCCTTGTCCCGGTAATTCTCGGCCTTTTCTCTAATTCCCAGGCCCGTAGTCAGCGCAAACATACCAAGATAATCATACGTCTGCTCCTGACCGTCAAGCTTATTCCAGGGACGGACATAATCAGCGAGACAAAGGCCATTATCTTTTTGCTGACGCGGAAAACTGAGTTCTTCAAGGACAATATTTGAAGCTTTCAGATTCGAATCCGGATTCGAATCTGATTCTGAATCCATAATAGCGACCGTATTTCCGTTCGCACAGGCCGGATAAAACGCAAATACCCCATTGACCGTAATCAGCTTGTGTTCTTGGATCTCTTCCAGGAAATCCTGAACAAATTTCTGGATTTTGGCTGATTTATCTTGGGAAACATCTTCGGAATCCAGCAGGAGGCTTTCCGCTGCCTTGATTTCTTCCTGGGAAGGGTGGCGCAGTTTGTTTTTGACCCCGAGATAACGCCTCAGGATAAAAGGCAGATCCAAGTTCGGGATAATCTCCGCCAGCGGATAATCCAGAAGGACCTCCCGTGCTGTATGCTGCGGGCGGCAGACAGGTCCGTCAAAGCTGACCGGCGAAAATTTATTTTCGCTGTGGTTGTCAGAAATACTGCCGGAGATACTGTCTGGGATGTTGCCGGAAATCGTACCAACATTACCGGCCTGATCATTATTTTTAGCTGCGTTATAGCTTCCGGAATCATTGGCCGTCTTGCTTTTCAAGCCATTCAGAAGATTCAGTCCAGCCATGGCGTCGCGCGCATACAAAACCGGTCCGCCGTATTGCGGGGCAATCTTCTCCTCGGTATATTTGCGCGACAGAGCCGCGCCTCCGAGAATCAGCGGGATATTAATTCCGGCTGCCTGAAGATCCTGGGCAGTCAACAGCATCTGCTGAACCGATTTGACCAGAAGCCCGGATAGACCGATCGCATCAGGCATCTCTCGCCTAGCCGCTTCGATCAGCTGTTCGGAACTGACTTTGACGCCAAGGTTGACCACCTTATAGCCGTTATTGGCCAGGATGATTTCCACAAGATTCTTGCCGATATCATGGACATCGCCCTTGACCGTTGCGAGCAGGATCTTCCCTTTGACTGCCTCTTCGGCTTTTTCCATATAGGCCTCCAGGATGGTCACCGCTGCCTTCATGACTTCGGCGCTCTGCAGAACTTCAGCCACGATCAGCTGGTTCCTGTTAAAGAGGCTGCCGACTTCCTCCATACCTTTCATCAGCGGACCGTTAATAATTTCGAGCGGCCGATATTTCGTCAGGGCCTCGTACAGATCATTCTCCAGGCCCTCTTTGGAGCCTTCCACAATAGCTCCTGCCAGCCGTTCCTCAACGGAAAGCCCGGACGTCTGTTTTTGTTCCGTGACCTTTTTCTCTCTGTAAAAATCGGTAAAAGCTTTTAAGGTCTGGTCATTCGTATTTAAGAGCAGATCTTGGGCCAGTTTTTTCTCTGCCTGAGGAATCGTCGCATAACGTTCCAGTTTTTCGGAATTGACAATCGCGTAGTCCAGTCCGGCTACGGTATTCAGATAGACGAAAACGGCATTCAACACTTCCCGGCCTGCCGCAGGCAGACCGAAGGAGACATTGCTGATCCCAAGAATCGTCTTGCATTCCGGATATTTGGCTTTGATCAGTCGCAGGCCTTCAATGGTCTCAACTGCAGAACCGAGATACTTGACATCCCCGGTCCCTACCGGGAATGTCAGCGGATCAAAGATAATATCGGCAGCTGAAAGACCGTATTCATGCACCAGCAGATCGTAAGAGCGTCCGGCCACTTCGAGCTTGCGTTCCCGGGTCAGGGCCATACCCTGTTCATCGATTAAGCCAACTACGACTGCAGTACCGAATTTTCGAAGCAGCGGAACAACTTCATCAAAGCGTTCCCGGCCGTTTTCAAGGTTGATCGAATTAATGATTGCTTTGCCCTGAATTAACCGGAGTCCTGCTTCCAAAACCGCGGGATCGGTCGTATCCAGCATCAGCGGCGCTTTGACTTTATTGACAACATGGGGCAGAAAGCTAACCATATCCTCAAGTTCGTCCCGGTCGGGATTGGCCACACAGACATCCACAATCTGAGCGCCCTTCTTGACCTGATTTCGGGCAATCTCGGAACCTTCTTCATAATACTCACCGGCAATAAGCTCCTTGAATTTGCGAGAACCGATCACATTGGCCCGCTCGCCGACCAGCAGCGGCCGGTTTTCTTCTTCGGGCCAGACTGCTTCGAGTCCTGCGACGCTGCTTCGTTCAGCAGCCCGCATTTGTCTCGGAGCGTACTTGGCCAAGGCTGCTGCCAAGGCTTCGATATGGCGATCCGTCGTCCCGCAGCATCCACCGGCAATGTTCAGCCAGCCTTTGGCTGCGTAAGCGGCCATCTTTCCGGCAAACTCTTCCGGAGTTTCCTGGTAGCCGCCTTCTTCATCAGGAAGCCCCGCGTTCGGGTAACAGCTCACGGCGCAAGAGGCAAGCCCCTCCAGGGTTCTGAGGTGATCATTCATCAGTTCTGCTCCGGTGCCGCAGTTCATGCCGACAGCAGCCGGCTTCAGGTGCTGTATCGAAATATATAAAGCTTCAATATTCTGTCCTGCGAGCATCGTACCCGAAGGTTCAATCGTCACGGAAACGACCAGCGGCACCTCCCGCCCAAGTTCAGCAAAGGCGCGTTGGATCCCGAGTCCTGCCGCCTTGATATTCAGCGTATCCTGACAGGTTTCGACGATCAGCAGATCGACGCCTCCCTTAATAAGGCCAAGGGTTTGACGGCAATAAGCCTCTTCCAGGTCAGTAAAAGTAATACCGCCTCCAAAGGCCAGCATCTTGGTCGTCGGGCCCATGGATCCAGCCACAAACCGCGGTTTTTCCGCTGTAGACCATTTGTCGGCCGCTTCGCGGGCCAGCCGTGCCGCAGCCTCGTTGATTTCCATATCCCTGTCCCCGAGATGATATTCCCCAAGGACAATATTTGTGCCTCCGAAGGTATTGGTTTCAATGATATCCGCACCGGCTTTCAGATAGGCCTCATGAATATCACGCACGATATAAGGACGGGTGAGCGTCAGGATTTCGTTGCAGCCTTCTTGTTCAGGCCCTCCAAAATCTTCGGCAGACAGATCCTTCTGCTGAAGCATGGTTCCCATCGCTCCGTCCAGAATCAGAATTTTTTTCGCAAGTAATTCATTAAAAATCTGTTGTTTCATGGTCTCACCACTTCTTTGCAAACTTTTCCTCCAAGCTTCCCTTGGGTTTATCATATTATTTTACCATGATTATACGATTCGTCCAATCTATACATTTCGTATTTCCTGCGTAATCATTTTTGTATATTTTAAGCAGCATATCCGGATATTCCGAGCTGCAGAAAATTCTTGTTAAAATTGTTCAAACCGTTAAAATAGTTATATATGGCGATATACAGACGAATGCGACTGTATTCAGTTTTCTTTCAGAATAATCGTGTATTTTAAAGATACAGGAGGAATAAACGAATGGCCAATAAATTCAGAATACTTATCGTGGATGACGACGCTTCAATCCGCCAGATGCTCAGCCTGGGGCTGAAGCAGGAGGGTTACGATATCGGAACAGCGGACAACGGAAAAAAGGCACTGGAAATAATCCCTGTCTTTGAACCTCATGTCATCATCCTTGACATTATGATGCCGGTCATGGACGGATATGAACTATGTGAATCCATCCCGGAAATATCCGGTGCTTCCATAATTATGCTGACTGCCAAGGATACATCCAAAGACATTGTCAAAGGACTGCGCCTCGGAGCCCACGACTATCTGGTTAAGCCTTTTCACTTTGACGAGCTGCTGGCCCGGATCGAGGTTCAGCTGCGTAACCGTTTCCCGGATCTATCCGGCAAAAGAACCATTGGCCGGTTTACGATCGATGAACTGAAAAAGTCAATCTTGCTCGATAATCAGCCTCTGCAGCTTTCTCCTACCGAATATAAACTGCTGTCCTATCTTTTATGGAACAGCAATCAAACGTTGAGTAAAGAACAAATCCTGATTCACATCTGGGGTTACGATTTTGAAGGAGAGGACAATATCGTCGAGGTATATATCCGCTATCTTCGAGAGAAACTCGGGGATCTGGATCACACGATCATTAAAACCGTCAGGGGCCTTGGTTACCACCTGCAGACGGAACAGCAGTAACTGGCAGTCTACACGAGATATCAAATATCAAGCATTTTACACAGGAATATCATGACACATTGCATGTTTAACATTTCAATCGTTGTGTTTTTAGTATGATCACATTAGGGAGATCATCATGAAAGTTCATCCTCTGGAAAAACTGAATATTTGGCGGCAATCCCTGGTAGGGCAGCTCCTGCTGCGTTTCTGGGTGTGCCATATCATTTTTTTTACGTTAATTGGGGCTATTCAGTATACTTCCCTGAAAAATTCCCTGTATCAAAGCGTGGAGCAGAACCTGCTTTCAGACTATTACGCCATACGGAACAGTATGGGGAGCTGGCTTTCGAGCAGTGAGCTTCCTCCGGGAAGATTCTCCGAACTCCGCCCGGGAAATTTTGTGGCGTTTTATACCAGCGGCTATCAACTTAAATCGATTGTTTACAGCTACGGCAAGACGAACAGTACGGTCCCGAATCTCAGCCGCAACCAACTGCAGTTTGATCTTGCTGAGAAGGCGAGATCCGGCGGATGTTTTATTTTTCAGGATACCGACGAACAGCAGTATATGCTGATGGTGGCCCCGGTCGTAACGAACCAGCTTTCGGTAAACAGTCTCCCCCTGGAACAAAACAACGATATTCAGCCTTATGCGGGCTATGCTTTGATCGGTCAGCCGCTGGCTGAACAGGACCTGATCTTGAGCCGAAATCTCAGAGGATATACTTTTAACGCGATCATCATTATTCTACTCAGTACATTTTTTACAGCGCTGGTTTTGCAGAAACCACTGGAACCACTTCTGAACATTTCCTCTACGGCCCGCAAGATTGCCGCCGGCCGCTATGACCTGCGCCTTCCGTATATGAATAAAACCGCTTCGGAAATCCAGCAGCTTCGGGAAGCTTTAAACCATATGCTTGGACAGATGGAGAATGCTCTAAATACGGAAAGATCGGCTAAAAACCGGATGGCTCGGTTTATTGCCGATGCTTCTCATGAACTCAGGACTCCGCTGACCTCGATCAGAGGCTTCCTTGAAATACTCCAGCGGACAGGTATGGCAGACAAAGAGACTTTGGATGCCGCCCATCAGACCATGCTGATCGAGACGGAAAGACTGATCAGGCTTACCGAGGGTCTGCTGACCTTAAATCGGATCGCCCAGGAAGAAATAAACAGCGATCATTCCGAAGAGCTCAATTCCGGACTGCACGATGTGCTTCCCGAGCTTATGCCGCTTTTGGCCCCCCTGCTTAAAGACCGTACTTTCAGATTCAACGGCCAGGATTTCCGGACAATTGATGATTTTGTCTCAGAAGTCCTGGATACGTCACAAGTACTTCCATTAAAACCCGATGAACTGAAACAGATCCTGTACAATCTTGTTAATAACGCTATTCAACATACACTTTCCGGCGGAACGATTGATATCCTCGCTAAATCGGAAAATTCCCGTTTTATTCTATCCGTCAGGGATAACGGTGAAGGAATCCCGGTTGAAGACGTTCCTCATATTTTTGAAAGGTTTTTCCAGGGAGACCGTTCCCGTTCCCATGGAAAAGGCCAAGGATCGGGACTCGGCCTGGCAATCGTATCCGAACTGGTGTACCTTCGCGGAGGAGAAATACGGGTCGAAAGCACTCCCGGAGAAGGAACCACCTTTACAATATCTTTCCCACTGATTCATGTAAAAAACGATAACCTAGATGAAACAAAATAATTGATTGATCATTCTACGACAGGATTAATGCCAGGATAAAGCCGAGCATGATGCCGACATTGGCATATTCACTGTGGGAATGGTGGCTTTTCGGAATCAGTTCGTCACTGCTGATATAGATCATTGCTCCGGCCGCAAACGCCAGAAAGAAAGCGATGATGAGCGGAGAGATCAGGCCAAGAATCATTCCCAGCCCGGTACCGAGCAGCGTTGACATACCGGTCATGGTCGTAATCAGGACGACCCTCGATTTCGGGACGTTGGCGAGACACAGCGGCATCGCCACACAAAGACCTTCAGCAATATTATGCAGACCGATTGTCAAGGCTGTCATGACGCCCATGTGATACGATACTTCGCTGGTCGCACCGATCGCGATCCCTTCGGGAAGATTATGCAGTGTGATTCCGAGCGCGATAAAATACCCCATCTTGGCATAGTTACTCAAATCCGCTTCAACCTTGTGAATGTGCGGCATTGAAATATCCACCAGAAACAGGAACAGAGCTCCGGCTGCAAAGCCGGCAATACAAATGATACTGTTGCTCATGTCTAGGCTGGTCGGAATCAGACTTAAGGCAGATATCCCGATCATGATTCCTGACGCAAATCCGAGCGATATTGAAAGTATCTTGTTCGTGATATTTTTTATCGAGATAGAGATGACAGCGCCAAGCCCGGTAACCAGACCCGCTATCAGCCCGTAGAGTAGAATCGTAATAATAATCACTCCGGTACTATTTCTTTACAACCGCTCTTTCCAGGATGTTATAGAGTCTGTTAACCATACTCCTGGGATCGATGATCAGCCCGGCGGCAATCTGCGAGTTTTCCAGAATCTGTTCCGCCGCTGCCGCAGCAAATGCGTCGCCCGACTTGCGCAGTTCATTGATTCCCTGAATGACCGGATGCCGGCTGTTAATCTCCAAGATTCCTGCTGGGATATCTTCCATATCCTTGTTCATGATCTGCATCATTTTCTGCATACTATGCGTTCCGTATGAGCTGAGCACAACCGCAGGACTGTCCACGAGACGTTTGGAAGCACGCACCTCGGTTACCCTGTCCCCGAGTGTTTCTTTGAACCAATCCAACAAGGCCTTCACTTCATCCTCAGGAATTTCACTTTCGGCATTACCGGGCTGCTCAGCATCTAAATCCGGCAGATCCTGACTGTCTTGTTCTGCCGCAACAATCTTCTTCTCTTTGAATTCAGGAAGCCCGCCTAAGATGTAGTCATCAATCGGTTCATACGTATAAAGCACTTCGATGCCCTTGTCCTTAAATATCTCAAGATACGGCCCGGATTCAATGACTTTACGGTTAGAGCCGCTGACATAATAGATCGCTTTTTGTTCCTCTCTCATTCTTCCAACGTAGCCTTCCAGTGAAATCAGCTCACCTTCAGCCGTCATGTTGGATTCAAAGCGCAGGAGCCTGACCAGCGCATCCTTGTGGGCATAGTCCGAAGCTGCTCCTTCTTTGATGAACCTGCTGAATTTTTCCCAAAATTGATTGTATTTGGCCGGATCATCTTTGGCTTGCTCTTCGAGATATTTTAAGAATCTGCCGGTGACTACCTTGTTCAGTTTGGCCACAAGCGCATTGTCCTGAAGGGTCTCCCTGGAAATGTTCAGGGGAAGGTCATCACTGTCAATGACGCCGCGTACAAACCGCATCCACTCCGGCACGATGGCTTCAGATTTTTCCTGAATCAGGACTTTTTTGCAGAATAGGTTAACGCCTCTCTCCATTTTGCTGAAGCCGAACCGCTCATAATTTTCTCCAGGCACAAACAGCAGTGCTTTGATGGAAAGCGGCGCATCGGAGGAAAAGTGCATTCTGTAAGATGGCTCGTCAAAAGCATTGTCGATATATTTATAGAATTCCGTATATTCCTGCTCACTGATTTCGGATGCGTTTTTCGTCCATATTGCTTCGACGGTATTGACTTTTTCACCGTTGACTTTCACGGGATAAGGGACAAAACTCGAATACTGTTTGATAATCCTGTTGATTTCGTCAGCTTTGCTGAAATCATAGGCATTTTCTTTTAACTGAAGAACGATCCTGGTCCCGTAATTGCTTTGATCACCCGGTTCTATTAAATAGCTTCCTGCTCCGTTTGAAGACCAGATCCAGCTTTCGGAGTCCGGTCTGAAAGAGCGGGTATAGAGCGTTACTTTCTCCGCAACCATAAACGCTGAATAAAATCCGACGCCGAACTGTCCAATCAGGCTTAAATCGGTATTGTTTCCGGATCCGGCCTTTCTGACCTCGGTCAGCTGTCTGATAAATTCCTTGGATCCTGAATGGGCGATCGTACCCAGATTCTCAATCAGTTCTTCTTTGGTCATTCCGATCCCATTATCGGTAATGGTAAGCGTGTGCTTTTCTTCATCCGTTTCGATGGAAATTTCCAGCGGCTGTTCGGATTCGCTTGTTTCATTTTCGGTGAGCCTGCAGTAGCGCAGTTTCTCCGTAGCGTCAGCTGCATTGGATATCAATTCTCTTAAGAAGATCTCTCGCTCCGTATAGAGAGAATTAATAACAATATCCAGCAGCTGGGTGATTTCTGTCTGAAACTCCCTCGTTTCAACATTGTTATTCATCATTACCAACCCTCCCAATCATTTCATATGGCTGTGCTTTGGTCGAATCAAAAATCGACCATCATATTATACCATGGAATGGAAAAAAATCTAACATTCAAACACTTGTTCCTTCAAATACTTGTTCCTCTGATTTTTTTATCGCTGAAAAAAACATTCCAGTATTCAGGATGGTGTTCTAATTTCTGGAATGAAATGATACGTATATAGAGGACTTTTTACGAGTCATCACGAAAAATAATATAACGAAATATAGTTTAACAAAATATCATTTTTGAAGAGTTACCCGCTAATAGAGTTTGACATCATTCTTATCGAATGATTAAATCTTTAAATTCCATTATCTGAATACTAATATCTGAATACAAAAGAAGGTATAGGAGGAAAATATCATGAGATTGACGCGACGGTATCTTGCGCTTTTGCTCGTTTTGCTGCTTCTTTGCGTTGGGGCTTTATCTGGCTGCGGCGGAAAAGAAGAACCCGCTGCCCAAAATGAAGCAACCTCGGCTCCGACAGAGACAGAAACACAGACTTTACCTGATGATAACGAAATTGTATCCGGTCTGATCGGGAAAGGACAGCTGGTCAAAGAAATGGCCTATGATTATGTGATTGTTGGCGGCGGAGCATCTTCGGAAAGCAAAGTCTGGTTCAAGGATCAGAAAATGAAAATGGAGGGCACCTTTAACGGCCCAAAGATGACTTTTATTTTTGATAGGTCCAAGAAGGAGTTTATTACTTATACCTCGGGTCAAAACAGCGCCATAAAAATGACGTTAAATGAATATAACGGTCCGGATACCACCACCCCTGTTGATTATGTCAGTGGTCTTGTTGAATCTAAGTATACAATAGGCGGGACTGAAACAGTCAACGGCATGGAGTGCAAAGTCCTTACTTTCACCAACGAAGGATCAACTGTCAAGGAATGGATCAGCACCGAGTACGGCATTGTTGTGAAGGCCCAATATGAGGCAGGGGGCGAGATGACCACTATGGAATTCAAAAACCTGCAAATTGGAACAGGTGCCGTACCCGCTGGGACTTTCGACCTGCCGTCAGGAATGGAAGTGGTCGACATTAACGGCATGATGAATCTCGACAGCAATAAATAACAGATAAATAAAATAGTAGATGAATGGCTTTTTCATATTTCCGACTGTAGGGTGAACCCCTAGAACAAGCGTAACTTAAAATCTATAAGATACTGTTAATCGTTTTATACTGTTGACAGTATTTTTTTAACGGTTTTTTTAACTTAGGTGTTGCGTCATATACCCTTACCGGTTCGTGGATTCCAAAAGCACCCTCCCCTTTGCCGTGAGCGTCCACAAGATTGCTCCCGCTTCTCCGTTTCCTTTGCTGCAGCAGCCCCCGCACCCCTTACATTGTTCATTGACGCAGGCTGCATTATCCGCAGTCAGGTATCCAAGTCTTTGCAGGTCATTCAGCATTTGTTTGATCATCTCTGGATCGATATCCAATTTTTTTGCCAGCGAAGAAAAGGAGTTCGCTTGTTTACCGGCAATCTCTGTTAACAAATTGATCAGCATCGCAATACCTCCTGCCTATTCTTCGTTTCAGATGAACAACGAACCGAGCTGAAAGATCAGCACCGCTGCGATCCAGCCGATGATCAGTGAGTAGAGAACAGAAAACAGTGTCCATTTATTAGAATTGGTCTCCTTTTTAATTATTCCGATGGTCGCTGCACAGGGTGAATAAAGTAGGGTCATTACCATAAAGGCATAGGCGGAGAGCGGCGTAAAATGCTGTGCTAAGACTGCTCCGAGCATTCCTTCGCCTGTCCCGTAAACCAGCCCGAACGTCGCAATGATTGCTTCCTTGGCACCAATCCCGACAAGAAGTGCTACAGAGGCCTGCCAGCTGCCAAAACCAGCCGGGGATAATATAGGTGCGATGACTGCACCTAATTTTCCGAGGAAACTTTCGGCGCTTCCAGGTTCAACGCCGACCGGGAAAACGGATAGTATCCAGATCAGGATGACGATCGCAAGGATTACGGTCCCTGCTTTCCTGACAAACGACTCCGTTTTTTTCCACATGTGCCGCATTAAACTCTTCAGCGTCGGCAGACGATAAGGCGGGAGTTCCATAACAAAGTAGGATTTTTCCTGCTTGAACAATGTTTCACTCAGGATTTTCCCGGCGGCGACAGCAACCATGATCCCTAAAAGGTACAGTGAAAAAATAACCAATCCTGCCAACGGTATGATGCCGATCGTTTTGCCCCTGAAGAATGCCCCGGCAAACAGCGCATAGACCGGAAGCCTGGCACTGCAGGAAATAAACGGACTGATTAAAATGCCGATCATACGGTCTTTCCGGCTGTCCAAGGTTCGGGTGGACATGATTCCGGCCACATTGCAGCCGCTGCCGACAATCATGGCAACGGCCGTTTTCCCGTGCAGCCCGACAGCATTCATCAGCCGGTCCATAACATAGGCTGCCCTGGCCATATAACCGCTGTCTTCAAGAAAAGAAATCAAGAAATACATGGTAAACATCATCGGGACAAATACGAGTACAGAACCTACTCCGCCGATCAGCGCATCGCTGACAAAGGACTGGGCCAGGACCGGAGCATTTACCAGCAAGCCGGAAACATACCGCCCCAGGATCCCGAAGGCGCTGTCCACATAGCCCCCAAGAACATTATTGCCGAGACCCATTGTGATCTGATACAGCAAAAACATAATTACAAAAAACAAAGGAATCCCGATCCATTTATTTGTCACCACCCTGTCAATCATTTCTGTCAGATCTCTTTGCGGAGGCGTTTCCCTACGAACACAATCCCTAATGATTTGGCCGATAAAGATATAACGTTGGTCTGCCAGATAGATTCCGGGCTCAAGACCAAAACGGCTCGTTATCCTGTCCTTTTCCTTGTCAGCCAGTTTTTCCAGGGTAGGACAACCTGCTATTTGCGTTCGAGCAAACGCCTCATCCTCGAGCAGCCTGACAGCCACCAAGTTCGCCGATTCTTTACCAGCAATACCTGCTTGGGCCAGGGCCTCAGCCAAAGCTCCAGATTCCCGGTTCATCGTTTGCCAATAGTCTGGCTGGACGGGCCGGCTTGGTTTTACTTTCATTGCCGCTGAAGTCTCCAGCAACTCCTGAATCCCTTTGTTCTTCGTTGCCACTGTAGTAACAACCGGTACGCCAAGAACATCTCCAAGTTTCGCTGTATTGATGAAAATATTCTTTTTCACTGCTTCATCTGTCATATTTAATGCAATGATTACATTCGTATCCATCTCAATCAACTGTAACGTGAAATAAAGATTCCTCTCCAGATTTGCTGAGTCAATCACGTTCACAACAACATCGGGTTTTTCCTGCAAAATATAGTTTACCGCAACTATTTCATCCTCCGAACTGGCGGAAAGACTATACGCCCCGGGTAAGTCAATTACGCTGATCTCATCCCCGTTGAACCTGACCGTACCTTCTTTTTTCTCAACGGTTACTCCCGGCCAATTGCCAACATGCTGCCTCGAGCCTGTCAACGCATTAAAAATGCTTGTTTTCCCGCAGTTTGGGTTTCCAACGAGAGCTATCGTAAAATTCTTTTTCATCTGTTAATCCTTGCCCTGAAACACTTGCGATTAAGCATTCCATACAATGTTTGTTTCAATATTTATTACTGTCTATGCTGTTTTAACAAGGTATAATTTGCGGTGTTTATCATCGCAAATTATACATGATAGTGATTATGATTATCATTTAATGACCAAAAATAGGGAGGAAGATTCATATTATCTGTTCCAAATCTCTTCAACCTGAATTTTCCTGGCATCGCTTTTACGGATAGCTAGATGATATCCCCTCAGATTAATCTTCATAGGGTCCCCCAGCGGAGCTTGGCCGTCAACTTTAAATTCTGTCCCTTTGACCAGGCCCATATCTGTCAGTTTTTTTCTTAATACGGCATCCATGTGTATATTGACAATTCTGGCATTCGAGTTTACGGGTATCTTGTCCATTGTTAGAAAGGTAGCGTCCATTGTAATCTCCTTATAGATTTAAAAAATTTATTATTTTGTTCAAATGTCATAACGATATGACGATTTTGATAATGATTATCGAATTCACATCATAAATATAACGCTTATTGCTCAAAATGTCAATTCGTATCTTCCTATTCAAGTATTGAGCTTTTTATTGAAATATGCCGGAATGAAATGATATACTTAAATAACTCTTTTTTCAGGGAGTATTTAACTTTGCAGGAGGCTGATCTTCCTTTGAATTATTCCGTCTATCTGGTGATCGGTTTAGGCGGTGCACTTGGAGCTATTGCCCGTTATGTACTTTCCACCTGGATTTATCAAAAATATTTTTATACTTTTCCCTGGGGAACCTTCGTCGTCAATATGCTGGGGTGTTTTGTTCTGGGCATTGTCTATGTACTAGGAGTTGAAAACCTCGTAACCAGCCCGAATACCCGTTTATTTATATCTGTGGGTTTTCTGGGTGCGTTTACAACCTTTTCTACGCTGAGCCTTGAAACTCTGAATCTTATTAAGAGCGGAGAAATTATTGTAGCTGTGCTGAACGGTCTGGGAAGCATGATTGTCGGACTGATTGCAGTCTGGCTTGGAATGAGCCTGACTCAGCTATTAATAAAATAAAGGAAGGGATCCTAATGGTAAAGATATCCGGTCAGGCAAGACGCATCCGCATCTACATTGGAGAAGCCAGCAAATATAAAGGAGTATCCCTCTATCACACGATTGTCTTAAAGGCCAAAGAGCTGGGCCTGGCAGGTGCGACTGTCTTTAGGGGAATTGAAGGATTCGGCGCCAATACGAGAATCAAAACGTCCAGGATACTGGATCTTTCCAATGACCTTCCCATCGTTATTGAAGTAATAGACAGCGCTGAGTATCTGCAGGACTTTCTGCTTTTTTTGGACGAGGTCGTCAATGAAGGATTAATAACCGTCGAAGATCTGGAAGTTATGAAATATTCGCCAAAAAAATAAAGCCGTCTTAGCGGCTTTATTGATCCTGATCTAGCAGCAGAAGATACCGGGCATAACGGGATTCCGAAGGCTCTTTTCGGCCTGAAGAATAGAAAGCGACCTCACCATGACCGTCCTCAGCAAAAAGTTTTCTTTCGGTCAGGATTTTTTTCAGATAATTGACCGTTCCGGTACTTCCATCAATAATGTGCGTATCAGCAGGAAACAGTTCCTGCAGAACCCGCTTAAAATATGGAAAGTGTGTGCATCCTAAAACGACAGTACCATACTCGGTCAAATTATGAGTGCCAAGTTTGCGATTCAGGTATTTCAGGATTTCATCTTTGTCAAAATAAAAATTCTCTGCATATTCAACAAGCTCCGGAAATGCTTTGCCATCTACAAGATGGTCCTGATCCAGTCTGGTGACCAGATTTTGATACTTTTCTTCGCGAAGTGTGAGCGGGGTGGCCATGACCAGGATTCTCTTGGAACCATTATTTTCGACAGCTGGTTTTACTGCTGGTTCCATGCCAAGGATTGGAAAATCATATCTTTGGCGAAGCTCATTGATGGCAATACTCGTCGCCGTATTGCAGGCAACTACCAGAATTTTTATCCCTTCAGCAGCCATGAAATCAACAGCATCCAAAACCAGTTTCAGGACTTCTTCCTTGCTTTTGGTCCCATAAGGCACATGATCAATATCCGCGTAATAAATAAAATCCTCCCGGGGCAGCTGCTTGATCGCTTCATGCAGTACGGTGATTCCACCGACCCCGGAGTCAAAGAAGCCTATGCGCATTTTTTTCAACTCACAAACTTTGTTTTTTCTTAATAAATTATAACCTATATCTTGTTAATCTTACAAAGAATATTATCACCATTTTCGTCTTGTTTTTAAAAGATTTGTTTAAAAATTTGTTCAAAAAATATTCGAACTGTCTATAGAAAAAGCTAAAAAATATGTATAATAAAGCAGTAACTTGAGAGAAAAAGGCTTAAAAAATAATATTTGGCACAGGTGCAGGAAATGAATATAAAACCTATCAATAAAAAACTAAAATTATACGGCTTTAACAACCTGACGAAAACGTTGAGCTTTAATTTCTATGATATCTGCTATGCTTTATCGCAGGATCAACATAAGAAATACATTGAGTACATTGATGAAGAATACAATGCCGACAGGCTGGTTAAAATTCTAACTTCTGTCGCTGAGATCATTGAAGCCAATATTCTGAATATCGCCAATCAGGATTACGACCCTCAGGGCGCCAGTGTCACCATGCTGGTTGCTGAAAACCAGATTATGATCCGTGAACCGATGGAAATTCTTGAAAACGAGGCCCCTGGTCCTGATTCGCAGTCATTGGTCGGTCATCTGGATAAGAGTCATATTACGGTGCATACGTATCCGGAAAACCACCCTGATAAGGGGATTAGTACGTTCCGGGCCGATATTGACGTCTCCACCTGCGGCCAGATCTCGCCGCTAAAGGCTTTAAACTACTTGATTACGAGTTTTGAACCGGATATTGCGATTATCGATTACCGTGTCCGGGGCTTTACCCGGGATGTCAACGGTCGAAAATATTTTATTGATCATAAGATCAATTCCATTCAGAATTTTATTTCGGAAGAGACCAGAAACAGATATCAGCTGATTGATGTCAATGTCTATCAGGACAATATTTTCCACACCAAAATGCTTTTGAGAGAGTTTGATCTTGACCATTATTTATTCGGAGCTGAAAAAGAAGAGATATCCTCCAGCAAAAGAAGAAGGGTCAAACAAAGAATCAAACATGAGATGCAGGAGATTTTCTCAGGAAGAAATGTTTTCTAGGACATACTAGTTGTCATTAAAAAAGATGCCAGTTGAAGTGCACCCCAAATGTTGGACAAAAAAATCTAGCATTTGGAGGTGCACTTTTCTTTGGCAAAGTATTCTTATGAACAACGTCTAGAAGCGGTATTGAAAGTAACCGAACAACACATGT